>CATJIW010000266.1 GCA_949740745.1 uncultured Lachnospiraceae bacterium
CCGCCGCCCTTTCCGGCGGCCATCCCCACCAGGGCCGGCCCCAGGGAGCAGCCCAGGTCTCCCGCCAGCGCCATCAGGGCAAACATGGCCGTCCCGCCTCCTGGCAGGGCCGAAGCCGCCATGCTGAAGGTCCCCGGCCAGAAGATCCCGACGGAAAAGCCGCACAGGCCGCAGCCGAGAAGCCCCAGCGCAGGAAGCCCGGCGCAGGAAGCCGTCACATAACAGCCGATGCAGAAAACGGCGCTTCCCGCCATCACCTTTTTCAGGGGGATCCCCTCGCCGAACCTTCCGTAAAGTGCCCGGGCCGTTCCCATTAACACAGCAAAAGCACAGGGCCCCGCCAGATCCCCCACGGTCTTCGACACATGAAGGGCCGATTCTGTAAATGCGGATGCCCACTGGCTCATGGCCTGTTCGGATGCCCCGGCGCACACCATCAGCAGGATGAACAGCCAGAAGGCCCTCTGTCTGACCAGGCCCCCAAAGGACAGCTTCTCATGGCCGCCCAGTACCGGATAAATGGGCACCAGGAGGAAATAAACTGCATTGCATAAAGGGATCACTGCCAGCATACAGGCCAGCACCCTCCAGTTTTCAATCCCGAACAGCCGGAAAAACGCCGTGCAGACCACCACCAAAAACACGTGCCCCCAGCAGTAAAAGGAGTGGAGCAGGCTCATGGCCGCCTCCTTTTTCCTGGTAGGGCAGGCTTCCACAATAGGGCTGATCAGCACCTCGATGATCCCTCCGCCCGTGGCATAGAGCCCCACCGCCGCAAGAAGGCCCCCATAAGGATCCAGAAATACCTCTGGAAATACGGCCAGCCCCACAAGGCCCGACGCGGCAGACAGATGCGCCGCCACAATGGCCGCCCGATAACCGATCCGGTCCACAAAGGCCGCCGATAAAACATCCACCAGAAGCTGCACCAGAAAATTAACCACCGTCAAAACCGTGATCTTCTCCAAAGACAGCCCGAACGTCCCTGCAAAAGTCAAAAACAAAAGCGGCGCAAAGTTATTCCCGACCGCCTGGGTGATATATCCGATATAAGAGGCACGGATCGTGTGTCCGTAATCCTGTCTAATCCTTTCAATCATAAATCCCGCTCTCCCCGCATAAAAATCCCGCCGGCCCCTCCCCTGAGCCGCGCCCATTCCATCCTATCACGAACGCCTCCTTTTTTCCACCGGATATTTTTTAAGTTTCCAATTTTCTTCCGCATTTTCCCCTTGTCATTTCCCTGATTCCCCATTATAATAGAAGTAGCAATCGGAACATATGTTTGATTTTTATACAGGCTTTGGAGGATCCCATGGATTTATTTGATTATATGAGAGAGAACAACCAGGCAAAAGAAGCGCCCCTGGCCGCCAGAATGCGTCCCTCCTCTCTGGAGGAGATCGTGGGGCAGGAGCACATCCTCGGAAAAGGCACCCTGCTTTACCGGGCCATCGCCGCCGACAAATTAAGCTCCCTTCTCCTTTACGGCCCCCCCGGCACGGGAAAGACCACCATTGCGAAGGTGATCGCCAACTCGACGAAGGCCGCCTTCACACAGATCAATGCCACCTCCGCCGGAAAAAAGGACATGGAAGAGATCGTGTCCAGGGCCAAAGAAAGCTCCGGCATGTACGGCAAAAAGACGATCCTTTTCATCGACGAGATCCACCGGTTCAACAAAGGACAGCAGGATTACCTGCTGCCCTTCGTGGAGGACGGAACCGTGATCCTGATCGGCGCCACCACCGAAAATCCTTATTTCGAGGTAAACGGCGCCCTCCTTTCCCGTTCCGTCATTTTCCGGCTGGAAAGCCTGACGAAGGATAACGTAAAGGAGCTTCTCCTGCGGGCCGTCCGGGATAAAGAACGGGGGCTGGGCGGCCTGTCCATGGCGGCAGACGAGGACGCCCTGGAATTTCTCGCCGACATCTGCGGCGGCGACGCCAGAAGCGCATTAAATGCCCTGGAGCTTGGAGCCCTGTCCACCCCCAGGGGGGATGACGGACTGATCCGCATCACCCTGGACGTGGCTCAGGAATGCATCCAGAAGCGGGCCATCCAATACGACAAATCCGGAGACAGCCATTACGACACCATCTCCGCCTTTATCAAAAGCATGCGGGGCTCTGATCCGGATGCCGCCGTCTATTATCTGGCCCGGATGCTCTATGCGGGAGAGGATATTAAGTTCATCGCCCGCCGGATCATGATCTGCGCCTCCGAGGACGTGGGAAACGCAGACCCCCAGGCCCTTCAGGTGGCCGTCTCCGCCTCCCTTGCCGTAGAGCGGGTAGGCATGCCGGAGGCACAGCTTATTTTATCCCAGGCCGCCATCTACGTGGCCTCCGCCCCCAAAAGCAATGCCTGTACCCTGGCTATCGGCGCCGCCATGGAGCGGGTCGGCTCCGAAAAAATAAAGACCGTCCCGCCCCATCTGAAGGACTCCCATTACCGGGGGGCGGCGAAGCTGGGCCACGGCCTGGATTATAAATACGCCCACGACTTCCCCAACCACTATGTCAGGCAGCAGTATCTTCCCGACGAGCTTTTGGGCACCGTCTTCTACCGCCCTGCCGAACAGGGCTGCGAAAAACAGATCAAAGAATGGCTGGAGTGGCTGAAGGGCCCCGGCCGGCGTGAATAAAGAGGACGAAAGCCTCAGTCGATCAGCAGCCGGTCCACCGTCACGAAGGTATAGCCCTGCGCCTTCAGTTCGTCGATGATCTGAAAGGCCGCCTCCACCGACGTATCATACACATCGTGAAGCAGGATAATGCTCCCGTCCTTCACATCCCCGAGCACCCGCTTCACGATGGTCTCCGTATTTTTCACGTCCCAGTCTCTGGGATCCACCGTCCAGCCCACCTCACGCATGTTTACCGCACATTCCAGCCTGGAATTCCAGGAGCCGTAAGGCGGCCGTATGTACTCCACAGTCTGTCCGGTTACTTCCGTAATGGCCTCATTGGTCTGGATGATCTCCCCGCACGCCTCTTCCAGAGAAAGACTCGTAAGCTGAACATGGTGGAAGGTATGGCTTCCGATCAGGTGCCCGTCCTGCGCCATCTGCTCCACCAGCTCCTCCTCCCCTTCAATGCTGCTCCCGATCAGGAAAAAAGTCGCCTTGACCTCCCGCTCCTTAAGCCCCGCCAGGAGCCGCTCCGTGCTGCCCTTATGAGGGCCGTCGTCAAAGGTCAGCGCCACCAGCTTTTCTCCCTCCGGCTCCGCTTCCGCCATCATCCCCTCCTGCTCCCGTCCGGTCTTTACCCGTTCCATTCCGACCAGGCACACCGTCAGCAAAATCGTCAAAAAAATCGTGACTCCCCGTTTGCTCAAAGTTCTGTCCCCTCAGGCAGTCTGTTTTATCCTATTATATGACGGAAAGGCCCGGTATGTTCCACGCCTGCCGGGCTTTCTCTCCGTTATCCTTATTTTCCGCACGGCCAGAATCCGTTACACAAACTGATTCCGCTCTGCATCGTATTCATAATCAATGGCCGCCAGCCTCTCTTTCAGCTCTTCCCCGCCGATCCCGGCCTCCTCGCAAAAAGCCTCCAGAGACGGGTAAAAATCCCTCAGCTTCGTATTGACGACACTGAGAAGCATCACTGTGTCTTCCGGAAGTTTCATCCTTTCCTCCTTATCTCCGGCTTCCCGCCTCCGCCCTGCAAAGGCTGCCGGTCCCTTCCGCTTCTGTCCTTCCTTCGCCGCACCGGCCTTTCCGCCGTTATTCCACGTACGCCTCCAGCCTCCCGTCTCTCACATCCATGACGATAACCTCCCCGGCCCGGATCCGGTCAGCCAGGATCAGCTTCGCCGCCTGGGTCTCCACATGCTTCTGCAGATACCGCCTGAGCGGCCTTGCGCCGTACACCGGATCATAGCCGTTCTCCGTCACGAATGCCTCCGCCTCCGGTGTCAGACGGATGGAAATCTCCCGTCCGGCAAGCCGCCGGTTCACATCCTTTACCATCAGCCCGATGATATGGCTGATATTATCCTTCGTAAGCGGCTTAAACATGATCGTCTCGTCCAGCCGGTTCAGAAACTCCGGGCGGAAATGATTCTTAAGATCCGCCATAACCAGCTTTTCCTGCTCCGGCCGAATGTTCCCCGCCTCGTCAATGCCCTCCAGCAGATAGGAGGAGCCCAGATTGGAGGTCATAATAAGGACCGTATTCTTAAAGTCCACAGTCCGCCCCTGGGAGTCGGTGATCCGGCCGTCGTCAAGCACCTGCAAAAGCACGTTGAACACGTCGGGATGGGCCTTCTCGATCTCGTCAAAAAGCACCACCGAATAGGGCCTGCGCCTGACCGCCTCCGTAAGCTGTCCGCCCTCGTCGTACCCCACGTATCCCGGAGGCGCCCCGATCAGGCGGGACACGGAATATTTCTCCATATATTCGCTCATGTCAATCCGGACCATGTTCTGCTCATCATCAAAGAGACTCTGGGCGAGCGCCTTGGCAAGCTCCGTCTTGCCCACTCCGGTAGGTCCCAAAAACAGGAAGGAGCCGATGGGCTTCGCAGGGTCCTTGATCCCTGCCCTGGAACGGATAATGGCTTCGGTTCCCTTGGTCACGCCCTCGTCCTGGCCGATGACCCGCCTGTGGAGCTCCTCGTCCAGGTGCAGCGTCTTGTTCCGCTCGCTCTCGGTGAGCTTGGCCACGGGAATCCCCGTCCACCGGGAGATGATCCTTGCGATCTCCTCCTCGGTCACCGCCTCGTGGAGAAGGGACATATCCTGCTTTTTCACCTTCTCCTCTTCGGTCTCCAGCTTCCTGGTCAAATCCGGCAGGGTCCCGTACTGAAGCTCGGCCGCCTTCTCCAGGTCATAATTCTGCTTGGCCAGGGCGATCTGGCCGTTGATCTCGTC
>CATJIW010000267.1 GCA_949740745.1 uncultured Lachnospiraceae bacterium
CGCCATGCATTTTATGGTCAACGACAGCCCGCTGGCGGGGACGGAGGGCAAATACGTGACCTCCCGCCACATCCGGGACCGTTTGTTCCGGGAGTTAAATACGGACGTCAGCCTCCGGGTGGAGGAGACGGAGGACGCCGACCGGTTCAAGGTGTCCGGCAGGGGCGAGCTGCACCTTTCCGTACTGATTGAAAATATGCGGAGAGAGGGCTATGAGTTCGCCGTCAGCAAGGCGGAGGTTATCTATAAGCAGGACGAGAAGGGGCGGAAGCTGGAACCCATGGAGCTGGTCTATATCGACGTGCCCGATGAATTTTCCGGCACGGTTATCCAGAAGCTTTCCCTGAGGAAGGGGGAGCTGCAGGGGATGTCGCCTTCCGGCACGGGCTATACCAGGATGGAATTTGCCATTCCCTCCAGGGGGCTTATCGGCTATCGGGGCGATTTCCTCACGGACACCAAGGGGAACGGCGTCATGAACCAGCTGTTTGACGGATATGCCCTTTATAAAGGAGACATCCAGTACCGCCGCCAGGGCTCCCTGATCGCCTTTGAGAGCGGGGAGAGCGTCACCTACGGCCTGTTCAATGCCCAGGAGCGGGGAAGCCTGTTTATCGGGGCGGGAGAGAAGGTTTATGCAGGAATGGTAGTGGGCTCCAATGCCAAGGCGGAGGATATCGAGGTCAATGTCTGCAAGACCAAGCATCTGACCAACACCCGTTCCTCCGGCTCCGACGAGGCCCTCAAGCTGGTGCCTCCCGTGGTCATGAGCCTGGAACAGGCTCTGGATTTCATCGACGCCGACGAGCTTTTGGAGGTGACGCCGGAGCATTTAAGGCTCAGAAAGAAGATCCTGGACTCCAGGATGCGCAAGCGGGCCGGAAACAGTAAATAGGACGTGTTTGGAATTATCAGCCGCTCCGGAAACGGAAGCGGCTGTTATATAAAGGAGGATAAGAAATATGAAGGTATTGCTGATCAACGGAAGCCCCCACGAGAAGGGAACCACCTACACGGCGCTGAAGAAAGCGGCCGATACCCTGGAGAGCCTTGGGATCGAGACGGAGCTTTTCCACGTGGAAAAGCTTGCTGCCGCCTGTGTGGACTGCCGCATCTGTAAAAAGAAGGGGAACAACCGCTGTGCCTTTGACGATTCGGTCAACCGGGCGCTTGAGAAGGCGGAGGGCGCCGACGGGTTTATCTTCGGCACGCCGGTGCATTATGCGGCGGCGTCCGGGCTGATGACAGCCTTTATGGACCGGCTGTTTTATGCAGGGGGAGATCTTTTCAGCAGCAAGCCTGCGGCGGCCGTGGCCTGTGCAAGGCGGGCCGGGACGACGGCGGCGCTGGACCAGATGAACAAGTATATGACCATCAACCATATGCCCGTCGTGTCCTCCCAGTATTGGAACATGGTGCATGGAAGCGGGCCGGAGGATGCGGTGAAGGATGAGGAGGGAATGCAGACCATGGAGACTCTGGCGAAGAATATGGCCTGGCTTTTGAAGTGTATTGAGGCCGGGAAGCGGGAGGGGATCTGCCCGCCAGAGAGAGAGCAGATCGTACGGACCAATTTCATCCGGTAGATTTGTTATTGGGTGGGTATACGGAAGAAAACCGGTTCTTTTATCGGAGTGATCAGGGAGGCGCCCGGCGGTGTGCCCCTTCAGACACGTCGGTTTTGCGGATTTCACTGCGCCGCCTGTCTGCAGGCAATTTTACTGCTATAGAAGCGGGCAGCGAAAATTGCCTGCAGCTATGCTCGTGAAATCCGTAAAACCTTCCTATCGTCTGCCGGGGAACACC
>CATJIW010000268.1 GCA_949740745.1 uncultured Lachnospiraceae bacterium
AACGCAAACACGACTTGAAACACGCCGAACGTTTGCTTATGGAAATATCAGCCTGCGGCCTTGTGAGGGGGGATATGTCCAACGCAAACACGACTTGAAACACGCCGAACGTTTGCGTTGGACACACCGGACCGCTCCCGGTCCCTATTTAACGTTTTCTCTGCCGAAGTGCCTTCAGATTGTTCATCACGGGATTTTCCTTTCCGAAATAATCCTTCAGGCGGCAGTATTCCCTATAAAGGGATTCATAGACGGCGGCATGTTCCGGAATGGGCCGGTAGGATTCCTCCTTCATGCGGTTCATGGCCCCGGCGGCGTCGAAAATGGAATCGTAACCGCCCCTTTCGGAACCGGCGGCGACGGCGGCATACATGGCAGCGCCCAGGGCGGCCGTCTGGTCGGAAGCGGAGACTTTGATTTCACGGTTGGCGATGTCGGCAAAAATCTGCATGAGCATAGGATTTTTTTCTGCGATTCCGCCGCAGGCCCGGATTTCGTCCACGGGCACGGTCCGTTCGAAGGTTTCCATGATCAGGCGGGTTCCGAAGCCGGTGGCTTCGATCAGGGCCCGGTAAATTTCTTCCGGACGGGTCGCCAGTGTGCAGCCGACGAGCATTCCGGAAAGGTCGACGCTGACAAAGGGGGTTTTGTTCCCGTTCCACCAGTCCAGGGCCAGAAGGCCGCTTTCGCCGGGAACCAGATTTCCGGCCAGGCGGGTGAGGTATTCATGGAGCCCGCAGCCTTCGGCCTTTGCAGCTTCTTTATAGGAAGCGGGAACACAATGGTCCACGAACCAGCCGAAGATGTCCCCGACCCCGGCCAGGCCGGATTCCAAAGCATAGTAGCCGGGCATGATCCCGCCCTTTACGGCTCCGCAGACCCCGTCGCCGGAATAAGGAGTTTCGCTTAAGGCAAGCTGTACGCTGGACGTACCGAGGATCAGCATCATCTCTCCCGGTTTGGTGATTCCGCAGCCGGGCAGTCCCACATGGGAGTCGATGATGCTTGCGCCCACGGCCGTTCCGGGCAGAAGGCCCAGTGTTTCGGCCCAGGCTTCGTTTATTACGCCGATCCGGCCGCCCATGGGACAGATGTCTGTACTGAGTTTGTCTTCCACATAGGTTTCCAGCCTGGGATCGAGGGCTTTCAAAAAGTCATGTCCCGGATATCCTTCGTCTTCCATCCACATGCCCTTGTAGCCGGCCATGCTGGCAGAACGGCGGCGGGAGCCGGTGAGCAGGAAGGTAAGCCAGTCGCCGGCCTCCAGGATCTGGTCGGCCCGTTCGTAGATTTCCGGATCCTCCCTGAGAATCTGGAGCGCCTTGGGAAGCATGAGTTCAGAGGAAATTTTTCCGCCGTAGCGGGGAAGATCGATCTCTCCCCGTCTGGTGAGCAGATCGTTGATCTCGTCTGCTTCCGGCTGGGCGGCGTGATGCTTCCAGAGCTTTACGTAAGCGTGGGGACGGTCCTCAAATTCCGGCAGCAGGCAGAGGGGGGTCCCGTCCTGGTCAATGGGAAGGATCGTCGAGGCGGTGAAATCGATGGCAAGCCCGATGACGTCTTCCGGGGAAACCTCCGCCTGGCGTACCGCTGCAGGGACAGTCTCCTTAAGCACGTCCAGATAGTCCTGCGGATGCTCCAGGGCCCAGTCCCCGCCCAGCCGGACGCCGCAGGGAAGCTCGCAGTCCATCACCCCGTGGGGATATTCTTTTACCGCCTGCGAGAGGATCGTGCCGGTGTCTGCCTCCGCTACCACCGCCCGTCCGGAAAGGGTGCCGTAATCCAGGCCGATTACGTATTTTTTCTTGTACATAGAAAACCTCCTCCTGTTAAAATGATGGCTGTCATAACTGACTAGTATTATATTCGGAATCAGAATTAAAGTCAATAAACAGGGGCTTTCGCATATAAAATCTGAAAACTTTTAGGTTATTATCGATTGACGAATACTATTTTTATGATTAATATGTAATTAGAATATTTTATGACAATACTGGGAAGCGGGCAGAAGAGAGAAAAGAATGGGTGGGGCTTGAATATTCTGATCCGGAGCAGCAGCTTTAGCCTTTGGCTCCCGATATTTTATGGGGCGGCACGCCCTTCTTCCTTTTTCTCTGCGGGGAAACAGGCAATTGCGAAATTACTAAATACCAGGAAGGCTTCTGGCAATTGCTTTCAGGAAAGGCCCTCTGCGACATGGAAAGGAGACCATGGAAAACAGAGGGGCCCCATACCCGGACGTTTTCTGCGCTTATGGGCTCATTGGAATGTCTGACACAGCAGGCTTTGGATGGAATAATTGTCAGAGGCTGCTTTGCCATTTCAAGCTCCACAATTGTCTGTTTCTGCGGGAAAAGCCGGGGTTTTTAAATTTTTATAACATATTTCTCAAAGGCGTTGACAATCGTCGTGGCGCCCAGGGTCCGGACCCGTTCCGCCTTCATCCCGTAATTCAGATGGACGTGACCGTGAAGCATAAGCTTCGGCTCGTATTTGTCGATCAGACGCCGGAATGCCTGGAAGCCGGTGTGGACCAGGTTGTCGTGATCGTTTATATGACGGGCCGGGGCGTGGGCCACCAGCACGTCAAAGCCCCGGCGCAGGGAGCCTTTAAGCCAGAGCTTTTGCACCCGCCGGTCCATCTGCCGTTGGGTAAACTGCCAGGGCCCCTCTTTGTAGCGCATGGAGCCGCCCAGCCCCAGGAAGCGGACTCCGCGGTATTCATAAATCTGATCTTCAATGCAGATGCAGCCGTCCGGCGGCGTATCGTCATAATGGCCGTCATGGTTGCCGTGGACATAGAGCACCGGACCGTGGAAAAAGGTGGCCAGGAAGGATAGATAGCGGGGATCCAGGTCCCCGCAGGAGACGATTACGTCGATTCCCTCCAGCCGTTCTGGTTTGAAAAAATCCCAGAGGGCCTCGGATTCCACGTCGGCAAGCGCAAGTATTTTCATAGGAACACCTTCCCTGTATGAATTCCCTGAATCTCCACCATGGCGGCGGCTTCATCCGTCAGGGTGTCCGTTTCCGGAATTCCGCCGTCCACGTTGTCGGCGAGCCAGTCCATGCGGACGATGGAGGCGGGGGAAAGCTCTTCGTTTTCGCCGCACCGGAGGTTCCCGGCCTGGTCTTTAAGCTCTCCGGAAAAAATCTGAAAATTTCCGGAGACGATCTGCTGCTTTACCAGCTCCGCAAGCTGTTTGGTCCTTGGCGGCAGGGACTTGGAGTAAATGATGTCGATCATGCCGGAGGAAATTCCCCACCAGTAGTTGATGGAGTCGCCCAGCCGTTCAGGCGCCGTGCGGTCCCATTTGCCGTTTAGGATGGTCTGTACGATCCGCTGGTAGAAATTTCCCCAGTGCCAGATGGAGGCGGCCAGCCGGACGGGCCCGCCGTCCTTTATTTCATAGAGGCCGTAGGGCGCTCCGGAGGTCTGCAGGGAAATGGTATCCCGCCCGGAAACGTGACTGACGTTTCGTTCCCGGAAATACCGGGCAAACCGGGCCGATACCTCCTCCGGCGTTTCTGCGGCCCAGCGCTTTTCCATGGACCAGGACAGGTGAATGCGGGCCTTCGGGTTGACGATCTTCACTCCCAGGGCGAAGGCGTTGATGGCGGCCGGCGCGCCGAAAATGGGGGCGTCGGCCACATAGCCGATCTGTCCGGTGCCCGTGAGGATTCCGGCCAGCATTCCCACCAGGAATTTTGCTTCATAGAGCCGCCCGTAATAGGTCCGCAGATGGCCGCTGTAAGCGTTGACGGAGCAGTTTAAAATTTTAAGCTTCGGATGGCGCACGGCGGCCTTGATGCTGGCCCCCAAAAACCTGGGCGAGGTGGTGAAAAGCACCTGACAGCCGTCGGAAACGGCCTGTTCGATAAGGCGGATGGCGTCGTCGTCATTCTCTGCGCCGTCGTAGACGAGAGTCTCCACCCGCTCACCCAGCCGGTTTATCAGATGCATGCGGCCCAGGTTGTGGCTGTTGGTCCATCCGGAGGTCTCTGCGGTCCGGTAATAAAGGAAGCCGACCTTCAGTTTGGCTTCCGGGACAAACAGCTTTTTCAGGAGGACGGCGGGATCCTCCGTTTCTTCGGCCTGGCGGGGCTTTAAGACAAGGCTCACCTGCCGGTCTTCCGGCAGGGCCGTAAGCTCCGTCCAGAGCTTTGCAAGCTCCTTGCGAAGCTCCGGGTAAGACTTGTTCAGCATGCCCTTGTATCCGTAAATGTTCAGGTACGTAAGGAAGGCGTCTCCCGTGGTGACGGGAAGCTTTTCTCCCCCTTTTTCCCGGAATACGTCCGAAAAATGCAGCAGGCAGGAACGGAACACGCTCCGTTCTTCTTCTTTCCAGGCGGAGGAAAAATCTTTTTCCATCAGGGCGCAGAGCCGTTTAAAGCTGCCTTCATGGCTGAAATAAATGGTATTGATGCCGCTTGCCCGGTAAAAGTCCGTGAATTCCCGGTAGATGCGGTATTCCTCCGTGTCGGAGGGGGCGGGGAGGATCCTGGTCACATATCCGGGGACGCTTACGGCCCCGGAGAACTTAAGGACGCTTACCCGCTTATTTCCTTCTATTATATAGTAGGAATTCATAAATTCGCAGGCGATGACCGGCTCCCGGATCCCTTCCTCCAGATGGGACCGGTACAGAGAGGACCATTTGGCGGCGAATTCACTGTCTTCGTCCAGAAGGGGCATGAAATTGGAGGCAAAGGCCTTGGTGCGCCCTGCGCTCTTGGTTCCCCGGATCAGGTCTGCAGGGATGTCGATGAGCCCCAGGTCCGTTTCTCCCGCCGTGGCGGTGAAGGAAAGAAGCTCGTCTAAAACAGGAAGATAAGGGTAGCCGCTGCGGTTTAATTCCTGTCTGTAAGCCTTGACGGCCGCTTTATGCGCTTTGCTGTATTCTGGCATTGACATAAATGAAAATCCTTTCTAAGCTTTAATATTCTTAGTTTACGCGCCCATAGCGTAAGAAAATCAGATATGAAATCAATTTCCCCTTTGCCTGAACCGTTTTCATACATTTATTTTTCCGGCGGCGTTCCCACGAACTGCAGGGAATGCTCCGTGCGCCACTGGGAGGGAGGGATGCCGACCACGTTTTTGAAGGCCCTCGAAAAATGGAGCTGGTTCTGGTAGCCGCAGCGGCAGCCCACCTCGGCCACGCTCATGTCCGTGGAGGACAGCAGGTCGGCGGCCTTGTTCATCCGGTAGGACATAAGGAACTGCTGGAGGGTCTGGTTTAAGGTTTCTTTGAACAGCTTGCTCAGGTAGTTGCGGTTTAAGCCGCAGAAGGCGGCCACGCTTTCCACGGTGATGGGAAAATGATAATTTTGTTCGATAAAGCTGACGGCTTCCTTCAGATAAAAGTCGCGGAGGCTGCCGGGACGGTTTTCCTTCCGGTTGGCAGAATTAGCGACGAGCCTGTCGAAGAAAAGGTACAGATGCCCGATCTGGCTGATGACGGAATTGTCCGGATTGTCGATGATGTACATCATTTCACGGCGGATGGCGGCGGCTCCGTCCCGGTTTTTTAACTGGTAAATGGGATGGTCGAAATCCAGTCCGGTCATCCGCAGGTAATCGGCCGCCTTGATGCCGTCAAATTCGATCCAGGCGTATTCCCAGGGATGGCGTTCGTCGGCGTAATAGGTGTTTACCTGCTTGGGACAGATCAGAAAGCCTTTTCCGGCCTCGATCTGGTGCCGGGAGGAGATTCCGCCGGAATTGGTGGAATCGAGGGTCCCTCTGCCGGAAAATACATAGTGGAACAGATAATGGTTCCTTATGGCGGGGCCGTAGGAATGAAGCGGGGCGCACCGTTCCCAGCCGAACTGGAACAGCGTGAGGTCAATGTGGTTGTCATTTTGAAAGATCTTAAACTTCAGTCTGTTTTCCATTGCTTCCCCTCCTGTGATGTGTCGAACATAATTGGTTTTGAACGATGACGGATTACGCCGGGGAAGCGATACCGGCGGGCGCTGCGGTCAGCATTGAAGAGGCGCAGCCGGCGCCCTGGTATCGCATATACCAAAATGATAACACGTTTTATAAAAAAAGTATAGATGTTGCATTTTGGCATATATGAATTTTTCTTGTTCATATTATGATATTGGGTGGATTTGATATAATCCTAATACGAAACACCCATGTATCTATGACAAATGCCGAAAAATATGCATTTGTCGCCGTTGGCAGCCGCCAAATGAACTGACAGGAAGGTTCATCCGGCTCGCTGCTATCGAAAGAATAAACAATAAAGGAGGAAGGCTGTGAAAAGGATTAGGAAAATTTTGCTGATGCTGTCTGCCTGTGCGCTGCTTATGGGCATGTGTTCGGCCTGCGGGAGCGGGAAATCGGCGGACGGCAAGACGCACCTCACGTTCCAGATCTGGGACGTGGCTCAGCGTGACGGCATGCAGGCCGTGTGCGACGCGTACACGGAGAAGCATCCCGACGTGGTGATCGAGGTCCAGGTCACGAGCTGGGGCGAGTACTGGACCAAGCTGGAAGCGGCTGCCATTTCCAACCAGATGCCCGACATTTTCTGGATGCATACCAATGAGATCTTAAAGTATGCGGATTACGGGAAAATCGCGGATTTGACAGACCTGTATGATGAAGAGGACCCTGATTTTTACAAGAATCATTATTCGGAGGTGTCCCTGTCCAACGTTATGGGAAGTGACGGGAGATACTACGGGGTTCCGAAGGACAAGGATACGGTAGGCCTTGTGTATAATAAGGAAATGTTTGACGCTGCAGGCGTGGCATACCCGGATGAGAGCTGGACCTGGGATGACCTTTGCGAGGCGTCTCAGAAGATCTATGACGCCACCGGAAAATACGGATACATGGCTTACGGTGACGATCAGCTTGGATACTGGAATTTCGTATATCAAAATGGCGGATACATACTGGCGGAGGATAAGATCACGGGAGGCTTTGACAATCCGGCCACCATCGACGCCATGAAGTTCTACATTGACCTTCAGAAAAATGACTGGTGTCCCGACCAGAACTATTTTGCGGAAACTTCTCCCGGAACCGCATTTTTCTCGGAGCAGGGAGCCATGTTCTTTGAAGGAAACTGGAACATCCTCAATGAGATGAAAAATTATCCTAATATGGAAGGCAAATGGGATGTGGCGGTCCTGCCCAAGTGCCCCAATCCGGCAGAGGGGGACGGCCGTGCGACCATTTCCAACGGCCTTTGCTACGCCACCTCGGCTGAGGGCAAGAACCTGGAGGTTGTGAAGGACGTACTCCGCTTCTTCGGTTCTGAGGAGGGGCAGAGAGTCCAGGGCGAATCCGGCGCTGCCATTCCGGCTTATCAGGGCCTGGAGGACACCTGGGTCGGCGTGTTCGACCAGTTTGATTACCGGCTTAATGTTGAAAAATTCGTCGACATGTTCGAATACGGCATCCAGTCGGTCAACAATAAGTATCGTCCCGTGTGGAAGATTCAGGTAACGGATAATTTGTTAAAGATCTATTCCGGTGACTTAAGCGCTGACGAGGGATTTGCCGCCATGCAGGAAGCCGTCAAAAAAGCCGCCGAGGATGACTAAAGGAGGAGGTGCAGTATGGGAAAGACAGTAAAAAAATCCAGGCACGGCCGCTCCGAAGCGAAATGGGGCTATATCATGGTCGCTCCGACCATCATCGGCCTGCTGGTTCTTAATATTTACCCGTTTATCGACACAATCAAGCTGAGCTTCTCCAAAACCAGGCCCTTCGGCCTCTATGAGATGCGGGGACTGGAAAACTACCTGCAGATGTTTACCAGCGGCGAGTTCTGGAGAGCAAATCTGAACACCGTGTATTTCTGCCTGCTGACGGTGCCTGTCGGGATCTTCCTGTCCCTTCTGGTGGCGGTCATGCTCAACACGAAGATTAAAGGAAGAACGGCCTTCCGCGCCATCTTCTTCCTGCCCATGGTAGTGGCGCCCGCCGCCGTGGCCATGGTCTGGAAGTGGATGTTCAACACGGAGTACGGCATCATCAACACGATGCTTTCTTCCGGCATCAACTGGATTACCAATCCCAACGTCATTATGATCACCTGTGCCATCGTGGCCATCTGGTCGGCGATCGGCTATGACGCGGTGCTTTTGCTTTCCGGACTTCAGAATATTTCCAAGTCCTACTACGAGGCGGCCAGCCTGGACGGCGCCACCAAAATGCAGCAGTTTTTCCATATTACGCTGCCCATGGTATCTCCCACGT
>CATJIW010000269.1 GCA_949740745.1 uncultured Lachnospiraceae bacterium
AAGAATTTTCGGTTTTGCCATTGTAAAAATCTCCTTCCCATAGTATAATCGTAAAAATAAAAACGTTTTTATTTTTCTGCATATTATTTTACCACAGATTGCCGCTGCTTGGCAAGGAGGGATTTATGGAACGGGAAAAAAACCGCAGGGACGTGACCATCAAGGACGTGGCGAAACGGGCAGGCGTGGCCATTTCCACCGTGTCGCGGGTGCTGAACGGGCTGGACAAGGTCAGCGAAAAGACGGAAAGAAAGGTGCGGGAGGCCGTAGCGGAGCTGGGATACGTGCAGAATGCCCTGGCGGTTTCTATGGTGACGGGACAGACGAAGACGGTTTTGATGGTGGTGCCGGACTTTACCAACGATTTTAACGGTTCTGTGATCCAGGGGGCCGAGGAGTATCTGAAGGCCCGCGGCTATACCATGCTGATCTCGTCCACCAGAGATTTTAAGGAAGAGGATTTCGAGGATCTGTACCGGAGATTTTCCGGGCTTGCCGACGGGATTCTGGTGGTGCAGGGGAGCCCGGACCGGCTGGACCATGCCCGCTGGGAAAAGCCGCTGGTGCTGATCGACGCTTACCGGCCGCAGGAGGATCATTATACCATAGAAATCGACAATGAAAAGGGCACGTTTCTTCTGACGGAGGAGCTGATCCGGAACGGCCACAGGAGGATCGGCCTGATCGGCGGCATTTCGGACGGATCCGCCAGCGGCAGGAGGGTGGCCGGCTATCTTTCTGCCATGGAACGGTACGGCATTCCGGTGGACGGACGGCTGATGGCTCCGGGGAGCCATTTTGAAGAGACGGGAAGTCTGGGAATGGCGGCTTTTCTCTCCCTGCCGGAATATATCCGTCCCACGGCGGTGGTGGCCGTGAACAATCTGACCTGCATCGGCTGTATGAAGGTCCTTGCAGAACGGGGAATGCGGGCGGGGCGGGAAATTTCCCTGGCAGGCTTTGACGACCATCTGCTGGCCCGCTATTCCGTACCGGGGGTGACGGTGATCCGGCGGCCCACCATGGAAATGGGGAGGGAAGGGGCGAGGACGCTCCTGACGCTTCTTTCCGGAGAGACTCCGGAAAGGAAGAGGCTGATTATGGAAAGCCGGCTGATCCGGAGGGGCTCGGTGGCGAAAAAATAAATTGTGCGGCCACTCGGGAAAGAATCCCTCCTGCCTTCTCTGGTCCTGCCTCCACGGCGCAGAGGGCTTTTCCCGGAAATATTGCCAGAATATTCAATGAATGTTTGAGTTTTGCAAAAATCTGAAAAATCTGCAGAAACGGAGGCGTATCCCTCCCTGTCTGCAGATTTTTTGTGTTTTTGTCATAAAGTGACATACTTTATGACGAGATCTGATCAGTTTTCAATCAGCTTCCTGATAAAATTTTATTCCAATACCTGCCAAAAGTCAATGCTTCCTGAAGCATATATCGTCATTCTATGTATAAATATAACGAAGCAGAACAAAAAAGTCCGCATTTCCCCTTATGTGGCCAATATTACTGGTCAGCTTTCTGGTCATCTGGTATTGTTAAAAGAAAAACAAAGGGAGGCTCTTTATGGCAAGACGAGGTGAAAACATCAGAAAGCGAAAGGACGGAAGATGGGAGGCAAGGTTTATCTGCGGTTATCAGGAAAACGGCCGGGCCAAGTATAAATATGTTTACAGAAGGACCTACACGGAGGTGAAGGAGGCAAGAAACCGGATGATGTCCCAGAAAGCCGGAACCAGGGCGTCTGAAGCAGAGCATGCTCAGGAGGAGCTGCGGTTTGCTTCGCTGCTTGCAGACTGGCTGCAGGGGATACGCCGGGAGGTCAAGGACTCTACCTATTCCCGTTACAGCGCCGTGATCGAGAAGCATATCTGTCCGGAATTGGGCAGGCTCCCCCTGTCAGAGCTGACAGAAAAAGAGATTGACAGCTTCGCAAGAAAAAAGCTGAGCCATGGGAATCTGAAAAAATCCGGCGGCCTGTCGCCGAAAACGGTGGAAGGAATGCTCTCCGTCATCCGCCTGGCCCTGGATCACGGAGCCAGAAAGGGATATCCCTGCTGCAGGTCCGTCAGGGTCTGCTCGCTCAGGCAGAAAATGCCGGAAATCCAGATCTTTACGCTGAAGGAACAAAAACGGCTGGAGCAGGCGCTGATGGAAGAAAACGGCGCCTTCCGCCTGGGAATCCTCACCAGCCTCTATCTGGGCCTTCGGATCGGAGAGATCTGCGGGCTGCGCTGGGAGGATCTGGATCTGGAAAACGGCCTTTTGTATGTACGCCGTTCCGTTCAGCGCATTTCCAATCTGTCCTGGGAAGCAGAGGTTTCCCTTCAGGCAAAAACCCGGATCATAATCGATACGCCGAAAACAAACAGCTCCGTCCGTGAAATCCCGATCCCTCCCTTTTTACTTCCGCTTTACAGGCAGCATCAGGCGGACGGAGATTTTTTCGTGCTGACCGGAAGCAGTTCCTGCGTAGAACCGAGGCTTTATTACAGACGGTACAAAACGCTGCTGAAAAAATGCGGCCTGGAACATTTTAATTATCATGCGCTTCGCCACACCTTTGCCACGCGCTGTGTGGAAAGCGGCTTCGACGTCAAATCCCTGTCGGAAATTCTGGGACATGCCAATGTGTCCACAACACTTCAAAGATATGTTCATCCTCCCCTCAGCTTAAAACGCAGGCACATGGAACGGCTCGGCCCTCTTACGGATTGTGGTCAGAGAAATGGTCAGAAGGAAGAGGAAACGCCGGAATTATAAGAAAATATCCAAAACAGTCTGAAAGTATGTCACTTTATGGCGGGAGGGCTGAGGATGCGGCCGGGAGGAGGAAAGCGATATGGCGGGAGACGCCGTTTTTTATTCAGTGCCGATGTTGCTTCGTTTTGATTCTTACGAGGGCGGGATCGCAAAAGGAAGGCTGAAGACCCTGCGTCATCAAGGGCCGTTTCCCTTTGAAAGCATGGATCAGCTGCTTATGATTATGGACGACGTGCTGGACGCCGAGGCTTTTCCGAGAGAGGCGGGGGAATTCAGGCGCCTGAAGGCCGGGAGGGGAGCTTCGGGGCCTGTGGAAAAAAAGAGCGGAGAAAAGGCATATGCATTCCGGCGGGCCGGCCGGGAGGGGCTTTTTTTGGAGGACGGCGCAGCTCCACCGGAGGGCGGCTTCCGGGGGCAGATGGCCGTCACGGTGTGCCGGCGCAGGCATGGGAGCATGCAGGGCGTGGTAAACGTGGAGGGAGAAAAAACCAGCTTCCGCAGTGCGCTGGAGCTGATGCATATGCTCCACGAATATCTGGAGGATTCCTTTCCGGCATGTATGGAAGGGTTCCCCGGCAGTTGTTGAGGGATAAGGAGATGGAAATGGAAAAGCCGGAGGTGCTGTACGCCCGGATGTTCGGGAATTTCCGGTTGTCTTACGGCGGACATCCGCTGACCGGGGAAAAGCTGAGGGATACTCATTTTACAGGTCTGATGCAGATCCTGCTCCATTATGCGTCGGACGGCGTGAGCCGGGATTATCTGGAGGATGTGCTTCTTGGAGACAGGGATGTGGAAAACCGGCATCAGGCGCTGCAGACTATTGTGTATAAGGCAAAGAGAAAGCTTAAGAAAATGGGGCTTCCGGAGGTAAACTATATATTTCTGGAAAAAGGGGTTTATTACTGGACCCGTCAGATCCCGGTATGTGAGGACGCAGCGGAGTTTGACCGGCTGTATGAGGATGCGGCGCAGTGCGGGGACGAGGATAGACGGCTCGGGATCCTTCTGGAGGCGTGCTACAAGTATAAAGGAGAATTTCTTTCTACCTATACGGCGGTTTTGTGGGCGGGGGCGGAGGCGAGACGCTACCGCAGGCAGTTCTGCGAGTGCGTGGAGAGTGCTGCCTTTATTATAAGGAAGAAAGAGGACTGGAACCGCCTGGAAGAGCTTGGCAGGTATGCGGTGGAGACGGTTCCCTTTGCCAACTGGGAGAGCCTTGTCATGGAGGCGTTTATGGAACAGGGGCGCTATGAGGAGGCGGGCAGGCTGTATGCCGATACGGTGGACCATTATCTGAGAGAGCAGGGGGTATATCCCTCTGCAAGGCTCCTTGCCATGATGGAGAAGCTGGGGGAACGGATGAAGCATTCCTATGCGGTGCTCGATCAGATCCAGAAACGGCTTTCGGAAGCGCCCGGTGAAAAAACGGGCGGCTATCAGTGCTCCTATCCGGTGTTCCGGGGCATTTATCAAACGGTGGTGCGGCTGATGGAGAGGGGCGGGCAGAGCATTTACCTGATGCTGTGCACGCTGGTGGACGGCAAAGGCAACCCTGTCAAGGAGGGCAGACGGCAGGAGGAGCTGTCCTCCAGGCTGCAGGAGGCGATCCGGACCTCCGTGCGCCACGGCGATATTGTGAATCAGTACGGAAACGGGCAGTTCCTGATCCTGTTAATCAATATTACCAGAGAAGACTGCCGGATCATAGAAAGCCGGATTGATCAGAAATTTATTGTCGGAAGGCAGCGCGGCGGCGTGGAATATCACGTGAACAGCGTGATCTGCGAAGCATAAAAAGATGTGCGGGAAAACGGTCTGCCTGGCAGGCTGTTTTTTGAGGGGGGATCCGGAAAAGAAATGGCAAAAATTCTTCCGCAGGCGCATTTTTATTTGAAAGGGATAGCTGTGGGGATAGTGCCGGATTGTTAAACTATTGTTAATAACGGGTAAATGGAAAATTTCGGATCGGAAAGGGGCATGGCCATGGGGACATCCGGGCGTTATATCGGGACACCGAACGGAATCGTGTTATGTGTCAGCCGGAATGACAACGGAATGATCGGAGGCCGCCTGTATCACGGATACAGCGCAGAAGGGATCCCCTTTCGCGGTTATGAGGATATTATCAAGACGGCAGAAACGCTGTTTGACGCACTGGGCTTCCCCTGCAGGGGAAGCGGCGACCGGGATATTTACGGACAGATACGCCGGACGGAAAAGAAAGAAGGGATGACAAGAGTGATGAGCGACGAAGAATTATTGGGACAGCACGGGGATATGGGGACTTTTGTCATCCGCGTACAGCACAGGCAGCACAGCAGCTGGCAGGGCCGGGTCACTTATCTGGATCAGGATCAGACGGTGTATTTCCGGTCGGCTCTGGAACTGATCAAGATCATAGACAGTGCTTTGGATCAGGCAGGGAAGACGGAAGACTGACGAGGAGCGGCAGAGAAGGCAAAGAGGGGTCATATGGCGGAAAAAGAGTTGCGGAAATTAAATCGCAGGGAGCTTCTTCAGATGCTTCTCGTGCAGTGTGAGGAATCCGAACGGCTGCAGCAGGAGCTGGATGAGCTTACGGAACGGTTTGAGGTTATGTCGGAAAGCTACGGGCGCCTGAAGAAGAAGCTGGATGTCAAGGACGAGAGGCTGAATCAGAAGGATGCGCGGATTGCAGAGCTCGGGACGGAGCTGGAACGGCTCCGGGCAGAGCTTGAAGGAGCGAAAAATGCCGGAGCGGAAGGCTCTGCTGCAGCGGCGGCAGACCGGATCGGAGAGATCTTCCGGAGGGCTCAGCGGGAGGCGGAAGCCTGCCTGGAAGGCATTCGGAGGACAGAAGCGGCTGCGCCGGAACGGGGGCGGACCGGGACGGAGGCGAAAGGGGAAAAAAAACGGCTTCCGGCAGATCTGAGAAGGATCGCCGGCATCCGGAAGAAGCAGAATGAAACCCGGAGCAGGCAGCCGGAAACGGAGTTTGCGTCCCTGGACATAGCGGCAGGTGGCTTTTATGGATAAAGGCGGGCAGATGGAGAAAGAAGAGCCGAAGGAGGAACTGAAGATTCCGCCCATCGAGCTTATCCGGGAAGAGCTTGCCAGGGAAGAAGCGAAGCACGGCTTCAGGAAAACGCTGTGGAATATCGCCGTGGTGCTTTTGGTGGCGGCGGCTCTGACCGCTCTGGCGGCGACCAGGCTCTTCGTCCTGATCCGGATCAACGGAAACAGCATGGAGCCGACGCTTGCGGACGGGGAGGTCATATTCCTCCGGCAGACGAAGGAGATTGAAAAGGGAGACATCGTAGGGTTTTATTACGGGGGAAGAGTGCTTTTGAAGCGCGCCGTCGGGAGTGCGGGAGATCAGATTGATATAGACAGGGAAGGCAATGTGTATGTCAACGGCGAATTGATCGAGGAGCCTTATCTGGCAGAAAAGAGCCTGGGGAAATGCGAACTGGAGTTTCCCTATGAGGTGCCGGAGGGGATGACCTTTGTGCTGGGGGACAACAGGGCCGTATCCATAGACAGCCGGATCAAATCGATCGGGTCCGTGGAAACGGAACAGATCGTCGGCAAGGTAGTATTCAGGGCGTGGCCGTTATCACGTATGGGAATTATGCGTTAGGGAAGGTGAGAAAATGCAGAAACTGTTGAGGGAATATCTGGATGATCTGAAGAAACGGCAGAGGAAAAGCAGGAAAGCAGCGATTGCTGCGTTTCTTCTGGTGGTGATGGTGGTCGGGAGCGTGACAGGGATCCTGGCGCAGTACGGCATGGCCATGACCGGCGCAGCCACCTGCGGGCTGGAGGAGCATCAGCACGGGGAAGGCTGCTATGCGGACGCCGTGATCTGCGGGCTGGAGGAGAGCGCGGGCCATACTCATTCGGAAGAGTGCCGTTATCCGCAGGAGCTGACCTGCAGCCTGGAAGAAAATGAGCAGCACGCCCACGGGGCGGAATGCTATCTGGCTCAGGAGGGCTTTGCCTGCGGGCTGGAAGAGAGTGCGGGCCATGCCCACGGCGAGACGTGCTATGCAAAGGAGCTTACATGCGGCAAAGCGGAGCATGCCCACACGGACATCTGCTATATTGATACGGCGGCGGACGTGGAGGATCAGGCGTCCTGGAACCAGCAGTATGACAGCCTTGCCTGGACGGGGGCCTGGGGAGCGGATCTGGTCATGGCGGCACGGCCTCAGATCGGCTATCAGGAGAGCGTAAACAATTATACGGTGGCGGAGAACGGGAACCACAAGGGGTATACCCGTTACGGCCAGTTCGCCGGGGAGCTTTATGCGGACTGGGATGCGGCCTTCGTGAATTTCTGCATGCATTATGCGGGGCTGGAGGCCTCCGGCCTTTTCCCGAAAACGACGGATTCTGCGGCATGGCAGGAAGCATTTGCAAACCTGCGTGCGGGCAACGCCGATTATCTGACAGGTGCGGCGGGCTACGGGCCCCAGGCCGGAGACCTGGTCTTCTTCCGGAGGGAAGGGGAAGAGACGGCAGTGCAGATGGGAATCGTTTCTTCCTATAATGAAGCGGCAGGAAGGGTTTCCGTCATAGAGGGCAACAGCCAGAATGCGGTCCGGGAGAATGAATATGAAGCCGGCGACAGCCGGATTACAGGATATCTGAAGATTTCGGGACTGGAGGCGGCTTATAAAAATGCGGCGCCGCCCGAAGCAGGCGCGGAGCAGGAGGCCGGCGATCCTGCAGCCGGTGCAGCACCGGAAGCAAATGCGGACCAGGAGGCGGATTCCGACGCAGTGCCTGAGAAGGAGGCAGAAGCGGAAGCTGTCCTGACGGAGGAGGAGCGGCGGCAGGCGGAAGCCGCAGCGGCGCTGATCGGAGCGCTCCCGGAGTGGGAGGAGGTCTCGGAGCGGTTCACGGCTCTGCTGGAAGCGGAGGACGAGGAGGGCTGCAGTGCATATTATCAGCAGCTTTACGCTCAGGTGTGCGAGGCTCAGAATGCCTATGAGGCGCTGACGGAGATGCAGAAGGCGCAGGTGGCCGGTGCGGAGAAGCTTTCTCAGTTTGAATGGATGCAGGCGGCGACCCTGGAGGAAAACTCCGATCAGGTCTGGAATAAAATGGGGCCGGACGAAGCTTATGTAAATGCTGTCAGCATTGGGAGCATGGTTACGGGCTCCGCTCCCTTTGACGGGCAGGAGGGGGACGGCAACGATACGACGGCAGAGGATCGGATTGTCCGTACCTTTGACACGGTCACATATAATTTTAATGTGGAAATGAAGTCCTGGGACGATAAAACAAGCTACTCCGAAGCCCGCGTCAGGCTGGAATTCGTGCTGCCCCTTACGGAGGGAGAAGCCGTTTTCGATCAAAGCGCCATGGGCTGGATGGATCAGACGGCCGGGTATCGGCCGGAGCTGACTACGGAGATGCGCGTGATAGACGGCGTGGAAAGGGAGTGCCAGGTGCTGACCTGCTACAAGCATCTGCTTCCTGCCGAGAACAATCCTTCGGTGGTGCCCGGAAACTTCGGCGAGAACCTGACGGTCTACGTCCGCTCCATGAAAAAGGGCGCAGTCTTTGCGCCTGTCATAAGTGCTGCCATGGAGGGGGGCGCATGGGACGGTCCCTGCGACAAGGATGAGCATAAGATCGACGGGGTGCCTGCGGCGGAGAAGAAGACCGTTATTCCGGAGGAAGTGCGGGTGACGGCTGCGCCGAAGTACAATATTCAGGTGAAGGGCGAGGCTTCCTATACCAGCGAGTTTAACTTCCAGGGTGATGAAGCCTGGATGAACGAATATGGAGACGTGGCGGCCAACACGGACATCAAAACACCTATGCCCGGCCGGGCCATGAAGCTGGGGATCACTCTTCAGCTCTATAATGACAATGCGGCCAAGGGATTAAAAGGGATTGAGCTTCCGGACGAGAACGAAGAGATTACCTTCGATCTGGAGCTTTCGTCCAAGTACACGATCAACACGCCGAAGGAAGGTTCCGGGTATAAGCAGGGGGATCGCATAGATGTGACCGGAAAGTACGGGCCTCTCCTTTGGAGCTATAACGAACTGACCGAACGGGAATATGGTGCGCAGAACAAGGACGGCCGTCCGATCTACGACTCTCAGCTGGCCAAGGGCATGGCGCCCTGGAACAGCGGGGATGACGAGGCGTCTTGTCACCAGGGCGGGACATGGACCGCCTCCCAGGAGGGCAGCAGGATCCATATCACGGTGAAGGGCTACGAGATCGACCTGAACAAAATGCCCGTCAGGAACGGCGACTGGGGACAGCCGGTGTACGGTGATAACGTGGGATGCTTCTCCTCCGGCGAGCTTTGGCTGGTTCAGCCCTTTAATCAGAAAGAGGGCACGGGAGAAAAGCCCTATTACGATGTCGTGACGGAGTACGGCCAGGGAGCCTTTGCCACTGAGGCGAAGGCGACGAAGCTGAAGGTTACCACCGAGACGGGCGATACCGTAATCGAGGGCGAGAACGGCTTTCAGCAGATGGTCACGAAGGACGACGTGGTGACGCGGACGCTGGAGCTGATCCTCGGCGGCAGCATGCAGAACCGGGTACGCTATGGTGATCCTGTGGTCCTTTCCTGGGGCAGCGGCGTTCAGGAGTATAACCAGGACGGCCGGGATTATGCGGCGGCAGGCTCGCAGGTGAACCTGATGGGCGGCCTCTCCTTTAAATCTAATTTTGATGAAAAGAACCGGATGTATCTGGGAACGAATCTGTTAAAGTTTTACGGAAGCGTCCTGGAACTGGAGGATACGTGGGTTCCCGAGCTTACGGGAGGGGCATCCCTGGACGGAAACGGTGAATGGAACAGCGAAGAGGCAAGAAATAATATCCGGATCTATTATGCCACAAAGAAGGACGGAACCGACTGGAGAGATGATCACGAACTGCAGAACACCTATGAGGACAGCCTGGACTTTTACGACAGCCTGGATAAGATTCCGGAGGGAAAGACCTGTGTAGGCATGCTGATCGCCTTCGTCGGGAGGGGGCCGGATCCGGATAAAGAAGTGGATCCGTATTATCTCTGTTACCATAAGGCGAAGGTGAAGGAAGACCCGGAGCTGATCGGAGAGGCATTTATGCTGGCCTCCACCTCCCGCGCCTGGACGAAAGAGATGTTTGATGAGGCGGGAGTTTCCCTGGAGCTTGTAGACCTTGAGAAAAATCCGGCTCTGGATGTTTCCGGACTGATCTTGAGCAAGGAGTTTGAGTCCCTGTGGAACGGTTCTCATTATAAGAGCGCAAACATCAAGGACAGCGTTTATTACATCAAGGAGACTTACCGGGAGGACGGAAGCGGTATCAAGGGAACCCATAATTCAGAATGGTTTCACTGGGGCGATACCCTTCTGGTTATCGGCTACAAGACGAGTATCACCAAGAATCTGCAGCAGATGATCAGGACGGACGACGGCGGAGAGGAAGAGAAAAAGAGCTTTAGCCTGGACCAGGGCCAGCGGGTGGCGGATTTTAAGCTTCAGCCGAGGACCTATTACGATGAGCCGGGCGACTATGACCATACTGCGACCGTTACCGTCGTGGATACCCTGCCGAAATACATGAGCTACAAGCCGGGAAGCGCCTACTTTGGCGGAGCCTATGAGCAGACCTCAGTGCAGGGCGGCACGAAGGGGAATATTGTCAGAGACGAGACGGAGGGAGCCGAATTCCCGGATCCGGAACCCAGAGAGCCGGAGGTAAAGACAAATGAGGACGGGACGCAGACGCTGACCTGGCGGATCGAGAACGTGAAGATTGGAGAGCCCATGGCCCCTGTCTACTATTCCGCCGATATCGGCGTCCAGGGAAATCCCGGCGAGGATATTCCTGTAGGCACCATGGAGCTGAAAAACACCGTTTATATTACAACTCCCTGGGATCTGCGGGATCCGGAGACCACGGCGGAAAAGCATTCGGAGGCTGGAATCTCCGTAGTCCGCGGAACTGCCAGCGCTTTCGGCAAATATACGAAGCAGAAGGTGGCGGAAGAGGACGGCGTCATTGACTACGTGGTTTATTACAACAATAACGCAGATCAGCCGACGCAGGTGCAGTTCATGGATACCATGCCCATGGATCAGATCAGCGGAAGCGACTTTACCGGGACCTATGTCTTTGCCGGCTGGAGGCTGGATGTTGCGAAATGTGACGCAGGCGCACTGGAGATATACTACACCTTTGATAAAAAATATGAGGATATGACGGCCAAGGACCTGGTGTGGGATGGAGAGGGCAGCGATCTGTCCAAATGGACGAAAGCGGACTTTGACCTGAATACCGGGGAAATCGAGCTTCCGGTGAAGGAAGAAGGAGACACGGAGGAACATCCGACAGCCTGGGCTGTGAAGGGCGAGCTGGGGGCCGGCAGACTCATCAGCATTGACCTGCAGATCAAGCTTGAACCGGGAGCCTCGGCCACAGACAAGACGGGAACCAATTATTTTGTCAACCGGCTTTCCAGCGGTGACACTACGACCGTCACGGAAACGCCCACGGTGCGGAGGAACCTGGAGGGGCTGGTCTGGATGGACCGGGATCAGGACGGCATACAGGGCAGCATTCAGACAGAAGAAAGGATTTCCGGCGTCAGGGTGGAGCTCCTCCGGCTGAAAGAGGGAGCGGATCCAAACGAGGAGGCCTCCTATGAGAATGTCTGTTACCCCGGCACAAATACGCCGATCGTCATCGAGACGGGAAAACAGATCAGCCTGCGGGCGAAGGACGAAAACGGAGCCGTGGAATATGAAACGGGCCGTTACCGGTTTACCGACCTGCCGGCCGGGATGTTCGCCGTAAGGTTTACAGACGGAAGCGGCGAGACAAAGATCACGGAACTGCATGCAACCGAATGGAACTGCGGCCCGGACGACACCCTTGATTCCGACGGCGTACCTGTATATGGAACTCCGGAAGAAGAGGAAGGCGGAAGCCCGGAAGAGGCAGGCGGGGAGGCGAAGCTTCTAAAAACCCTGATCCTGAACCTGGAGATGCCGAAGATCGAGGATATGCATGTAGCCGTGTATGACTCAAAGTATCATGACAGCGGCTTCTATCCCGATACCGTGATCGGACTCAGAAAGACGGACGAAAACGGGCGGAGCCTGTCGGGGGCCATGTTTACCATGGAGGATTCCGGCGGCCGGACTCTTACCTTTACCTATGAAGAGGGAAAAGGCTATACGCTGGCCGGGGAGGAAGAGGCAGATCCTTCCCTGCAGGGAAAGTACTACATCGCTTATGCCGCCGATCCCCGCTACGTGGTGGAAATCGATCCGGCCGGACAGGGCGGTGAGCCGGTATTGAAGAAGCGGAACGGAAATCCCGGGCAGCTCTTTGAGGTACGGGATCTGGGCGGAACCCTCCGTGCATTCTACAATCCAGGCAGCTGGTGCTGGATGAACCTGGATGGAGGGGTCCTGGAGGATGGCCGTAAGATCCATGTCTGGGGAGACAATGAGCAGACGCTTGACGATAACAATAAATGGTATTTGACCGACGCAGGCGGCGGCCTCTGCATCTCGCCGTTTAAGGCCGGCTCAGGCGGCGCAGACTGGTGCATGGGCCTGGACCGGACAGAGGCTGTAGAAGGAGCGGGGATTTCCCTGCGGGCAGGAAATAAAGGCGCATCACAAAAATGGATGCTGGTTCCTGCAGACGGCAGCAGCAGCGGGGCGGCGGCGGATCTTGCCGTAGACGGGGACGGAAGACTGACCATCCATAATCTGGCACCCGGCGATTATATGCTCACGGAGATCCGTTCTCCGGAAGGCCACGCCCTGATCAGGGGGCCGGTCGCCTTCACTCTGAATCCGGACGGAACCGTTACCTCAAAAAGCAGCGAATGGGCAGGCGTTGAGGCGGCAGAGGATGGCAAAAACATTATACTGACGATAAAGAATGAAAAGCTTTATGAACTGCCGGAGGCCGGCGGCCCCGGAATCTACTGGTATTCGATCGGAGGAACCCTGCTGATGCTGGCGGCGGCCCTGATCTTATATAAAAACAAGTGCAACCAAAAACAAGCTTTATAAAAAGAAAAGGAGAATGAGATGAAAAGAACGAAAAAATGGTTTGCCGTGTTACTGGCACTGGCAATGGTCCTTGGAATGTCCATGACGGCATTCGCGACAGAGGCGGGCACCGACCCGGCTCCCGCAGGCAATAAGCCTGTGGCAGGTGACACGGCAGAGGCTGCGGTAAGCAACGTAGAAGCAGGCGCCACGGTGACCGCATACCGGATCGTGGAGCCCACCTACAACGACAAGGGCTTTACCGGCTATAAGCTGGCCGAAGGGGTTAAGCTTGCAAACATGCTGGAGCCGACCTCCGACGAAATAACGGGAATTGCGGCAAATAAAACTCTGCTGGGAACGCTGCAGAGCGAGACCTTAAGCGCGCCCGAAAGTGCGGCCGGACTGACGACCTATACGGCAGATCTTGGCGCAGGCTACTGGGTGGTGATCGTAGAAGGTTCCAAGATCCAGGAGGTTTACAATCCGATGCTGGTCGGCATTTATTACAGCGTAGAAGGCAGCGGAGACAACAACACTTTGGTGAACGGAACGGTAGACGCCAACAGCAACTGGAGCCTGAATTCTACTCCGGCCTATGCAAAATCCGAGCAGCCTACCATTGACAAGCAGATTGTCGACAGCGACGGCAATCCGAGTGGAAACGACGCAGCCATCGGCGATACCGTAAAATTCCAGATCGATACTCAGATCCCTTCCTACAGCAAGAGCTACACGGAAGTCATGGTAAAGATCACCGACCAGATGGGCAAGGGCCTGACGCTGGCTGACCCGGCGAATCTTGTGGTAACGGTTGGAGGACAGAAGGTAGAAGCGGGCGCTGACACTTTTTCCTATAAAGCAGCCGATGACAAAAAGAGCTTTGAGATTTCCTTCGCTTCTGCCTATGCGCTTGCCCACAGCGGAGAAAAGGTCGTGGTAACTTATGACGCAGTGCTGGGCGAGGATGCCGGCCTCAACTTTGATCCCAACGAGAATACGGCGAAACTGGAGTACACCAACGATCCCAGCGGCGAGACCAACGAGATCGAGGATAAGACCTATACCTATACCTTCGGCATTGATGCGAATCTGTTCGGTTCAGATGGATCTTCCTGGAATAAGTTCACAGAAGAGCTTCTTAAGACCGGTGAAGTGAGAAAAATTATTCTGGACAGCGGCGAGGAGGCAGAGACCACGACCCTGCCCGGAGCAGAGTTCACCCTGACAAGGGCGGATGGAAAGACTTATACGGCTGTATCCGATGAGAACGGTTATCTCTCCTTCACGGGCCTTGACGCAGGCAGCTATACGCTTCAGGAGACCAAGGCTCCCGAAGGCTATACCCTGAATGACGCCAAGATCCCGGTAGAGATTACCGCGACGTATAACGAGAACGGAACCTTGAACAGCTATACGATCAAGGTCAACAATAAAAATACTTCCACCTACACGGCGACTTATGACACTGAGGACAAAGGGAGAGTCGATAATATTGACTGCACGCCCGAACATGAAAATGACTGGTCGGATGTCTCTGACACCCATGAGATCAAGAACACCAAGCTTTCCGCCCTTCCTTCCACCGGCGGCATTGGTACGACGATCTTTACCGTGGCAGGCTGCCTGATCATGATCGCTGCGGCGGGGCTGTTCTTTGCAAGCCGCAGAAAGAGCGCCGTGAAATAAGCGGACCCACGCAGCAAGGTACTTAGGAATGGACACGGAATGATCCGTGCAAAGCAATATCCGGGAAGCTCCGGGGCGCATCGTCCCCGGAGCGCGTCCCCGGAAACCCGCCGCATTATCGATGAAATACAACAGCAAGGAGAGTCCGGATGAAGAAGCACCTGGGAAAAATCTTAATAATCCTGTTATTTTTAGCCGGCTTCTCCCTGCTGCTGTATCCATTTGCAGCAAATCAGTGGAACAATTACAGACAAAGGCAGCTAATCAGCGATTTCGACCGGACCGTTGCTCAGCGGACGGCTGCAGGCGAGATCGATTACGAGGCAGAATGGGCAGCCGCCGAAGCCTACAACCGGGCGCTTCTGCCCAGCATCCTTCCGGATTCCTTTGCGGACGCCGCACGGTCGGGAGGGGATTCGTCCTATATGTCCTGCCTGAACATCGGCGGGAACGGCGTAATGGGGACGGTGGAGATTCCGAAAATCGGAATTAGGATCCCGATTTTCCATACGACAGACGAGGAGGTTCTGCAGACGGCAGCGGGCCATCTGGAGGGAAGCTCCCTTCCGGTGGGCGGGGAAGACAGCCATGCGGTTATTTCGGCCCACAGGGGCCTGCCCAGCGCGGCCCTGTTTACGGACCTGGACAAAATGGAGGAGGGAGACCATTTCCTGCTTCATATTCTGGACGAAACGCTCTGCTATGAGATCGACCGGATTTCTGTCGTGGAGCCGGAGAACACGAAGGATCTGGAGGTGGGGGACGGGGAAGACCTGGTGACTCTTTTAACCTGTACGCCCTACGGAATCAACAGCCACCGGCTGCTGGTGCGGGGCCGCCGGGCGCCCTACGAGCCGGAGGTCCTGGCAGACGAAAAGGTGCCTTTAGGCAGCATGAGCCTGCATACCAATTACCTTTTGTGGGTGGCAGTGGGCGTCGGAATTACGGGACTTTTCAGCTTTATTCTGTACCGGCGGGAGAAGCGGCTTCGCAGAAAGCCGGATGCATCGCAGGAGGCGGCTGAGACAGAGCCCCTCACGGAGGAAGCGGAAGCCGCGGAAAAAATCTTCCCTGAGGAAGAGGAAGCTGCGAAGAAGGCCGGACCGGAGGATGTGTCATGAAGAGGAAGATATCGACGATCCTGTTTGCCCTTTTGTTCCTGGCGGGCTTCGGGATCCTGGCTTATCCCACCATTTCCGACCAGTGGAACACCTACCGCCAGTCGAAGCTGATTTCCGGCTACGAGGCGGCGGTGAATGAGATGGCGGAGGAGGACTTTGCGGAAGCCTGGGAGGCGGCCGGGGCTTATAACAGGACCTTCCGGAAAAACAGCATTCTCTCGGACGTGTTCGGCATCGACGGAGAGGAGGATATCCGGGAGACGGAGTACTGGAAGGTATTAAACGTGACCGGGGACGGGATCATGGGGTATCTTACGATCCCGAAGATTAACATTAAGCTGTCCATTTACCATGGGACCTCGGAGGACGTGATCCAGACGGGGGTGGGACATTTGAACGGCACCAAGCTTCCCGTCGGAGGAGCCGGGAATCACAGCGTCCTGTCGGCCCACCGGGGGCTCCCAAGCGCAAAGCTGTTTACGGATATCGATCAGCTTGAACGGGGGGACCGGTTTTATCTGCATATTTTAAACGAGGATCTGGCTTACGAGGTGGATCAGGTGCTTCCCATGGTTGATAAGGATGATTTTGACGCCCTGGAGGATGCGCTTAAGATAGAAGAGGGGCAGGATCAGGTGACGCTGTTTACCTGCACGCCCTACGGGGTCAACAGCCACCGGCTGCTGGTGCGGGGCCGCCGGGTCCCTTATGACGGAGAACTGAAATCCACGCCTGTGGAATCCATGGTGCAGGCCATCCAGAATTATTACATGCTGTACCTGCTTCTGGGCCTTGGGGTAACGGTGCTGGTGATCCTGATCCTGCGCCGGGTCATGGGCGGAAAGAAGAAGAAACTGGAAAAAGGCGAGAACGGCAAGGAGGGAAAGAGTTGAAGATCAGTGAGAAAGTAAGAAGATGGTGCATACCGGCCCTGGCGGCATTTCTCATGGTTCCCTGTCTGAACCTGATGCGGACCCTGGCGGCCGGAGGGATCGAGACGGACCGGGACTGCAGCCTTACGGTGTCCGTGGACATCATAAAGGAGACGGACGGAAGCAACGACAAGTATCTGGAGGATTTTAACCGGATGCGCATTCCGGTGTCTGTATACAAGGTGGCGGACGTGGACGTGACCGGACAGAATTATACGCCGGCGGCTGCATTTGGAGGACTGGACCTTGCCGGGCTCAGTTCGGATCACAAAGCGGAGAGCACGGCGGCCCGCTGGCGGGAGCTTGCCGCGGAAGCGGAACAGGTCCTGACGGAGAAGCTGGAGGCGGGAGAGCCCCTGGAGGCGGCCGGGAGTACGGTCCTTGAGAAAGCGGAGGGAAGTACGGAGGCGGCGAAGGGGACTCTGGACGGCCTGAAGCCGGGACTCTACCTGGTGGCGCCGGAGGCTTCCCACAATCCGGATTATACGGTCCGGTACGCCTTTACCCCGTATCTGACGGCCCTTCCCAACAGTGAATATGCGCTGACGGGGGCGGGGAGCGACGAATGGGTCTATGACGTCACCGTCGGCCTGAAGCCGGACGCAGTTCCCCTGTACGGCAGGCTGAACATTACCAAGATCCTGAAGGAATATAACGAGACGCTTGGGCCGGCCACCTTTGTGTTCCATGCGGTGGGCAGGGACGGAAGCGGGGCCGTAAAATATGAGGAGGTAGCGAGCCTGACCTTCGGGGCGGCCGGAAGCGACACGGTTACGCTGGAGGGGATTCCGGCGGGGCTTACGGTGACGGTGACGGAGGTGTATTCCGGTGCCAGCTATACCATAGAGGGCTCGGGCACGGCCAGCGCACTGGTCTGGTCCGGCGAGGCGGTGAGCGCCGGAGTTTCCGGGGAAGCGTCGGTGACCTTCACAAACCGTTATGGCGGCGGAAACCGGGGCGGCTACGGAGTCACGAATCATTTTGAATCGGACGGGGAAGGCGGATGGATCTGGGAGAATCCCACGACGCCGCCGGAAGAGTAGAAAGGAGCTGCGACAGCGATGAAGACGGGAAAACGCAATAAAAAAATGTGGATGCTGCCGGCCGCGGCTCTCGGCATGACGGCGCTCCTGACACTGGAGGGAGTATCTGCTTATTTTACTACCTATGTGTCTGCAGGAGGCAGCCAGGTGGTGCATCTGGGGTCTCAGACGGAGATCCACGAAGACTTAAGCAACATGACCAAGCATATTTCCATTGCCAATATTTCTCAGATCAATGACTGCTTTGTCCGGGTGAAGGTATTCCACGGCGGCCAGTTTGAGGTCTCTTATGCGGACCGGAGCGAGAGCGGGAATCTCTGGACTTACTCGGAGGCGGACGGCTACTGGTATTACGGGCCCATCCTTCCGGCCGGAGAGAGCACGGAGATCCTGGATGCGAAGATCGGGGATTTGCCGGAGGATTTCGACCGGGACGGCTTCAACGTGGTGGTTATTCAGGAATGCACGCCGGTGGTTTATGACGAGGCCGGAAACCCGACGGCAGACTGGACCACGGTTTACACGGACTATCAGGAAACGGAAGGTGTCCGGGAAGAGGGGAGGGCTGACTGATGGCGAAGAAGAGAGTCACGTATCTGTTGCTGGCGGCGGCGGTGTTTCTGCTTCTTGGCAGTGCGGTCGGAAGCACCAGGGCGGCGCTTACCTATTACAGCGAGAATTATACGGCCGAGATTACGGTCTCCCAGATCGGCGTGAGCCTTTTGGAAAACGGCCGGGTGGTGAGCAGCCGGGATTACAACCGGAATGAATGGCAGGTCGGCAGCAACCGGGGCGGGGATTCCGTGAACGGTGCGCTGCTTTTAAGCATGCTGGAGCCGGAGGAAAAGCTGGCGCTCAACAAGGAGTACGAGGAAAGGCTGACGGTGAAAAACAGCGGCTCCATCGACGAATATGTGCGGGTGCGCATTTACCGGTACTGGATGAAGGACGGGAAGAAGATCCCGACGCTTTCGCCGGATTTGATCGACCTGAATCTGATCAATCAGGGCGCCTGGGTCAAAGGGCCCAATGAGACGGCGGAGTGCACGGAGCTTTTTTATAAGGGAATCCTCGCTTCCGGCGCGGAGACAGAGGCTTTTGCGGACACCATCCGCATCGACGGTGCAGTGGCGGCAGAGGCGAAGGTAGAGAGGAACGGCAGCACCATTACCACCACTTATAAATATGACGGCGTGGAATTCCATGTGGACGTGGAGGTGGATGCGGTGCAGACCCACAACGCCCAGGATGCGATCAAGAGCGCCTGGGGCGTGGACGCATCCGGCCTCGGGATTCTGTAAAGGAGGACGGGAAGGATGAAGAAAAGACGGAAAGGCATATTTCTGGCGGCGTCCATGGCCCTGCTCCTGGCAGCTCCCATGACGGCGTCGGCGGAGGACAGACAGGGAGCCTCCGGATGGCAGGTAAGCTTTAACGGCAAGAAAATGGAAAGTAATTTCACGTCGGGAGGCATGAACGACGAGGTGGGCGCCATGCAGCCGGGCGACTCGGTGGAGCTGACCATTACGCTGAAAAACACCTTTGACGGCCAGGCGGACTGGTATATGAAGAACGAGGTGCTGGAATCTTTGGAGGACGCCGGGGACGCCGCAGGCGGCGCCTATGACTATCTGCTGACTTACACGGATACGGAAGGGAAGATGACGACCCTCTATTCCAGTGAGAAGTTCGGCGGGGAAGGAAGGATCAACGGCGTGGGACTTCACGGGGCGACCAACACGCTGGAGGATTATTTTTATCTGGACCGGATGGGCGGCGCGGACGCCTCCGGAACGGTGAAGCTCAAGGTGGCTCTGGACGGCGAGACCCTGGTCAACGACTATCAGAACACCCTTGCCAGGCTGCAGATGGATTTTGCGACGGAACTGGTGAGCGGCACGCCCGGAACGCCGGGGGCGCCGAAAAATCCGGGAACGCCCACCGGGAAGATTATTAAGACCGGGGACGAGGCGGACGTCATGCGGAACCTGGTCCTTATGTTCGGGTCGGGGCTGGCCCTTCTCGTGGGAGGTCTTTTGCTCCTGGGGCGCCGGAAGGAGGAAGAAGTCCCGGCGGAAACGGGAATGACGGAAGGAAGGGAGAGATCACGATGAAGAAGTATGGGAAGGGCCTTCGCATCGGCCTTTGGCTTCTGTCCGCACTCTTCTTGATGGGCGGCCGGAGGGCGTTTGCAGCGGAGGAAGAGGAGTATACCTATACGGTGCGGCTGTATGCGGGAAATCAGGGCGTTCTTACGGAAGAGGGTGTCGAGGTGGATTCAGACTCGGCGGTCATCCTTGCAGACCGGGACCAGATGGTGATTTCCGGGTTAAAATACGGCGACCTGGTGTCGATCCAGCCCCAGGACGCTGCGTCCCCTGCGGATGCCAGATATCATGTGAAAGGTGTCAGGCGGTCCGGACGGGACAATTCAGAGGCTGAGGCTCCCGCTTTTTACGTGGGCAGCGACCGGGATTTCGTGGTGGCCTATGCGGTGAGCGGGGAGACGGCAGCCTACACGGTCCGCTACGTGGATCTGGACGGCGCCGAGATTATGAAGAGCGACACTTATTACGGCAATGTGGGAGAGCGGCAGTATGTCTCCTCCCGTTATATCGAGGGGTATCAGCCTCAGGCGCTTAACATGGTACGGACCCTGTCGGCCAACGAGGCGGATAATGTCTTTATTTTTGAATACGCTTCCCTGCAGACGGCAGAAACACCGGCCGAAGCCCCGGAAACGGAAGAATCGGAAACCTTGGAGCCGGAGACGGAGGAAGGGGCCGGACAGGTGATCGAGGATGAGGATGTGCCTCTGGGCGGAGATGCCAATGCGGGGCCTGAGGACAACAGACAGCAGCAGGACGAAGACCTTCTGATGCCGGGGGAAGAGCTTGAGGATGAGAAAGTCCCCCTGGCATCCGGGCAGGACTTTTTAAAGGATATCGACGACGAGGAGGTTCCGCTGGCGACCTATAAGGACGAGCGGAAAAACACGGTGATGGGATATATGCCCGTCTACATCGGGATCGGCTCTGCGGCCGTGGCCGTGCTTGCCGTGACGGCGCTCTTTTTAAGAAGAAGGAGGAAGACAGCGGAGGCGGAAGCCCTCGAATCCACCGGGACAAAGGGCGGAAGAAATTCCGGACGCAGGAAATAGCCATGGGAAAAACGGAAGGAACCGGGACGGAAGAAAATAAGAAAGAGGCCAATTGGAAAAAGACGGGCGGGGCCGGAAGGGCTTTGAGCGTTGCGGGGACGCTGCTGATCGTACTGGTGATCCTGCTTTGCTCTCTGCTGGTCCTGCCTGGATTTTTCGGCTGTCATATGTATCATGTCTTAAGCGGCAGCATGGAGCCGGAAATGCCTGTGGGAAGCCTGATCTATGTCCGGAACGACGCGCCGGAGGAGGCAGAGGACGGAGATATCATCGCTTTTTACGGTTCATTGGAGGATTCGGGGATCATTACCCACCGGGTGGTGAAAAACAACGTGGTGTCCGGAACCTTCCGGACAAAGGGGGATGCCAACGGGCAGGAGGATCCGCTGCCGGTGCCCTATGAAAATTATATCGGCAGGGTAGCGTTCCACATTCCCTATATGGGAAAGGTGCTGACCTGCATGACGTCCTTTTACGGAAAGCTGGCGGCTGTCTGCGTCGTCCTTTTGGGAGTGCTTTTAAATGCGGCGGGTTCTCACGTTTCAAAACGGTGAGAACCCGTTTTTTTAATACGTTTTGTTAAGGACCTTTAATTTAGCCTCTTATAATCTTTTTTAGAAATGTCTTTGCTTTCTTCCGCATTCCTTGATAATATTTAGAAACTGTTTTTGCTCTTAAACTCACTTTTTGTCCATCAAAAGTAAATCTGAGGAAATTCAAGTGACGATTTGAACCCCCCATCTGGTATAATGGAACTGACAAGAAGGTGCACCATGTGAAAAAAGAAGTGCGAACTCTGGTCTTGCTTCCACGGCGCAAAGGGCTTTTCCCGGAAATACCGCCAGAATTATTCAATGTATTTTTGAGTTTCGCAAACATCTATGGCAAAATGAAAAATGGAGGGGACAGCCATGAATGGTCATAAGGTTGAGAATGCGGCGGCAGTGATTTCTTACATTGAAGCGCATCTCAATAAAAAATTAGATTTAGACACTGTTGCAAACGCAGTCTGCTATTCCAAGTACCATCTGCACCGAATGTTCACAAACACGGTTGGGATCACGCTCCATGACTATATCCAGCGCCGAAAGCTGACCGAGGCGGCGAAGCTGCTGGTATTTTCGGAAAAGCCGATTATTGAAATTGCGCTGACGGCCGGTTATGAAAGCCAACAGGCATTTACGTCTGTCTTCAAGACGATGTATAAGCAAACGCCCTTTGAGTATCGGCAAAAGGAGTTCTTTTACCCTCTGCAGCTGGAGCTTACATTGAACAAAAACCAAACTGCTCCTGACAGGATTACACGGGAGATTTCTTATGCCGCGCTGGCGGATATTACTGACTGGATGAATTTTATTACCCTTGTTATTGACGGTTTTCCCTGCCTTGATGAAAACTCCCATCTGGAACAGGTGAAGCGGTATATGCAGCGGAGGCAGGCTTTGATTATGCGGGATGGCTCTGCAGTTATTGGGGCCGCCGCATTTTCCTGCCGGAACGGGAGTATCGACTTCCTGGCTGTGCACCCGCAATACCGGCACTATGGAGTAGCAGAGGCGCTTCTTGATTTTATGATGTGCAATCTGTTTGCGGGCCGTGAAATCAGCATTACAACTTTCCGCGAGGGGGATAAGGCCGATACAGGCCAGAGGGAGGAATATAAGCGGCTGGGCTTTGCCGAGTCGGAGCTTCTCATTGAATTTGGCTATCCCACACAGCGCCTCACAAAAGTATCACCGCAGAGTATGGCGTATTCAGAGCCGGTATTTTCAGATGGTGCAGAGAATTCAGCAAAGAATGCCAGACAGATCCAGTGACGTTTTTTAATCAAATTCACTGAAAATTTACATTTCAGGGCAAAAAAAAGAGCCAGGAACCTGCTTTTTAGATTCCTGACTCATTAGTGCTATTTACATATTCTGGTCTGTTTTCAATTTTCTCACTTCATCAACTGAAAGGCCAACAAATTCCGCAATTTTTTCAAGCGTTATTGTTCCATCTTCCAGCATTTTCTTTGCAACATTTAT
>CATJIW010000270.1 GCA_949740745.1 uncultured Lachnospiraceae bacterium
CTTCAGGTAAAACCCGGCCCGCTCCGTCACCTGCTCCATGGCCCCCTGAAGGAATCCGGCTTCCTTTAGAATCCGGAGGCCCTCGTCGGCGGCCGCCGCCTGAAGGATTTCAGAAAGCACCCGGGGGGGAGCGCCGGCCCGAAGGGCCGCAGCGGCAAGAAGCTCCATGCGGCAGTCCGCATTTCTGGAATGGGTGTTCATTATCCCGCCGGAAAGCTTGACGAATTTCCCGATGTGGCCGATAAGCAGCAGACCCTTCGCCCCAAGCTCCGCCGCAAAATCCACCGTCTCCCCGATGAAATTACTGCACTTCATGGCCCGGTCTGCGTCGATTCCCAGCTCATTTCTGGAAAAGACCGCCCCATAATTTCCGGGAATCACCACCAGATACCCGTTTCCCCGCTCAAGCTGAACCTTCATCTCCACTTTTATGGAATGAATCAGGGCAGATTCGCTCATAGGCTCCACAATTCCGGAGGTCCCCAGAATAGAGATCCCGCCCAGGATGCCGATCCTGGGGTTAAAGGTCCTCTTTCCGACTTCCTCTCCTCCCGGCACGAAAACCGTGACCTTAAGCATTCCTCCAAAACCGTGGGCCAGGCACCGTTCCAAAACCGCCTCTTCAATCATTTTCCGCGGCACCCGGTTGATGGCGGCCGTCCCTACCGGCTGTTCCAGCCCCGGAAGGGTAACCCGGCCTACGCCCGCTCCCCCCTCGATTACCACCTGCGGCCCGTCCGATTTGTCCCCGGCGTACTCCACCCGGGCACAGATCAGCAGCCCGTCGGTCGCATCCGGATCGTCCCCGCCGTCCTTGCGCACGCCGCAGCTCACAAAGCCCTCTCCCCGGCTCTCCTCCTCCACGTTCAGCCGGAGCAAGATCCCTTTGGGCGTCATAAGCTCTACCTGGGACGCTTCCCCTCCGCCAAGCAGCCGGTCCGCTGCCGCCTTCGCCGCCGCGGCAGCCGAAGAACCGGTCGTGTAGCCGCACCGAAGCCTTTTATTCTGTTTTACCACATATTCCTCAAGCATCTTCCGTCTCCAACTGCTTCCGGCCAAAGCTCTTTTTCCCCGGCCCTACACCGGCGGCCTCCTCAAAGGACAGTCCGATAAGGACACCCGCCCGGCGGCCCGTTTCAGGCCGTTGTCCTTTAGATAATCCTGCAGGATCGCCTCCGACTGGGTGGATTCCGGCCCGATGATAATCTCTTCCACCAGATCCTCCAGGCAGATCCCCGCCTCCCGGCACATGTTCCGCAGATCCAGGGGATAGTATTTTTTAATCCGCTCCGTCGTGATATGATAATGGGGCCTGACGTCAAAATATTCTTTTCCAAAGGGGGAGAGGACCAGGCGGACCTCCCGTTCCGAGGAGAAGGACGGATGCTTAAACGCCACCGACTGGATCCAGGCATTTTTCATGGCCACCTTCATCAGGACGCTTTTTTCAAGGGCCCCCTTCTCCTGCTTAAGCAGCCGGTAAAACACCTTCGCCAGACTGTGCTCCGTCAGGTCGTCCTCATAAAAAACGGTCTGCAAAGACAGCTCTCCCACCGCCAGCTTCTCCAGATACTCTCCCCGAAAGGCGATGCACACTCCGCGTCCCCGGTTCCCGTACCGCTCCCACTGGGCCGCATCGTCCCGGTACAGAGAAAAACAGGCCGCATACGCCGAATAGAAAAATTCCTTTTCAAGCTCCCGCAGGAACAGCTCCCGGACCTTCTCCGCCCCGGAAAAATCTCCCTCCGACTCCAGCCGCTTCACCACCGCACTGCACAGGCTGCTCATAAAATGACTCATCTCCGCCGCGTCATTCATGTTCAGGACATTATTCACCCGCAGCTCGGCATTGTGGAGAATGCCGTCCAGCGCCTGATAATCCGTGTAATGATAAAGTATTTCTCTTCCGTAGCCCTTCTTTTCTCCAGTTCCCATACGCCGCTCCCCGCTGCCCGGAATGAATGTAAGCCTGCCGGACTTTTCCTTCCGTACCGATATTTTTTATCTTTACGAGCCGCCCTGCATGAAAATATCTGCCATCGGCGAATCCTTCGGGAGGATCAGCGTATTTCCGCCGCCGGCCAGAGAGGCCTTCGCTGCGTCCAAGGCCCTGGTAAAGGAGTAAAAGTCTGCCCGTCCTCCGTCAGAATAAGCCTCCGCCAGAATCCGCATATATTCCGTTTCGCCCTCGGCAAGGATCTTCGCCGCCTGGGCCTCGGCGTCCGAAAGCATGATCTCCACCTCCTTGTCGGTGGTGTTCCGGATCTTCTGGGCCTCCGAATCCCCCTCAGCCTGGTAAGTGGCCGCAATCTTGCTCCGCTCCGAGATCATCCGCTCATAGACGGCTTCCTTATTGTCCTCCGGCAGGTCCAGCTGCTTGATCTCCACCGTCCTGAGCTCGATCCCATAGGAATCCATGGCGGCGCCCACACCCTCCATAACCGCCGCCTGGAGCTCCCCGTCCCTGGCCGCAATCACGTCGTTCTGAGTCATGTTGCTGATAATGTTCTTCGTGGAATTGTAAACGGCCGCATCGATTCTCTGCTCTGCGCTCTCCCTGGAGGAATTTAAGGTCTGCGCATATCTGAGCGGATCCGAGATCCTCCAGAGCACGTAGCTGTCTGCGATCATGGTTTTCTTATCCATGGTAATGACGTCCGATTCCGGCAGATCATAGAGAAGGAGCTGTCCAGGAAGCTTGTCCGCCGTCTCCATAAAAGGGATCTTGAAGGTAATCCCCGCCTCCCCGATGATCCGGTCCACCTTGCCGAACCGGCGGATCAGGCTGTATTCGTTTTCTTTGGTAATGACAATGGAGGATAAAAGCAGAAGCGCCGCCGCCAGAGCCGTCAAAATTCCGATCACCGTTTTCTTCATGGCCTTTTCCCTCCTTAATCTGCTCCGGGCTCCGGCCCGGCCGGATCCGGTTCTGCCGAACCGGCATCCATTCCCGAGGCCTGCCCGCCCGCTTCTGCGCTGCCTTCTCCCGTCCGTCCGCTTCCCGCACTGCTTCCCGTTCCTGAGCCGTTTTGGGTCTGTGCGCTTCCCGCCGCCTGGCTTCCTGTCCCGGCAGAACCGGAAAGCTGGTCCATCAGCATGGTGTTCACCTTATCTGTCCCGTCGATGATCACCTTCAGATTGGGGAGCACCTCCTCCATGGTCTCATAAAACATCCGCTGTTTCGTCACCAGAGGATTTTTCACATACTCCTCATACCGGGCGTTGAAAATGGCCACCGCCCCGTAAGCCTCGTTGATCCGCCTGGTTTTTGCAGACTCCGCCTCCTGAAGGATCTGGTCCACGTCCGCCTCCGCCTTGGGAAGCTTCTCATTGCGGTAACGGTTGGCGTTGTTGATGGAGGTCTCCTTCCCCTGCTTCGCCGTTTCCACGTCCTTGAAGGCCGCCATGACCTCCGCCGTAGGCGGTTCCGAATCCTGGATCGTGATATTCACAAGCTGAAGACCGATGTCCTGCTCCTCCATCTGGGCTAAGAGCATTTCCTTGATGTTGGACTGGATCTCGTTTTTTCCGGTGGTGAGGACGCTGTCCACGTCATAGTTGCTCACCACGCTCCGAATGCAGCTCTGGGCCAGATTCCGGAGGATCATCTCCGGCTCCCTCGAAGCAAAGACTGCCTTCACCGGATCGGAGACCCGGTACTCCACATAAAAATCAATGTCCACGAAGTTAAAATCCGAGGTGATCATGATTGCCTCATTGGCAACCGTCTGCTGCTCCGCACTGTCGAAGCCCACGGAAAACCCCTGGATCGTCGTGTCCACCTTGGTCACCTGCTGGACAAAAGGGATTTTGAAATGAAGCCCCGACTCGGTAACGGCCCCCGGCACGCCGAAGGTGGTGACCACCGCCTGCTCCTGCTCTCCGATGGTATAGACCGAATTCATGGCAGCGGCCGCCGCCAGAAGCACCAGCGCCAGGATTCCCGCAGCCTTCCCGCCGTTCTTCACTGCTCTTTTCCCCCGTCCGGGCTTTTTTTCCCTCTTCGGCCGCTCCTCGTCATCCTCCGGCTCCGGCTTCCTTGCAGAAGAACTGCTCCCCCCGCCGCTTCCTGTGAGTACATTCATAATATCATCCAATAATCCCATCCGTTTCCTCCCGTTTACGCTCCCTGGTAGATCCCTTTCTGCTTCACTACTCTGGGCCGGTAGCCGCCCCGCTCAAGCTCCGCTACGATCTGGTCCTTATGCTCGGTGCCAAAGGCCTCCAGAGTGATCCGAAGCTCCACGGCGTCATTCCGGTTGATGCTCACAAACTGGTTATGCTCCAGCTTGATCACGTTCCCCTGCATCCTGGCGATGACGGAGGCCACGTTCACCAGCTCGCCGGGCTTGTCCGGAAGAAGTACGGACACCGTAAAGATCCGTCCCCTCTGGATCAGGCCGTGCTGGACGATGGAGGACATGGTGATCACGTCCATATTTCCGCCGCTGATGATGGACACCACCTTTTTGTTCGCCGCGTCCAGATGCTTTAAGGCGGCAACCGTGAGAAGACCGGAATTTTCCGCCACCATCTTGTGGTTTTCCACCATGTCCAGGAATGCCACGATTAACTCCTCATCCTCCACCGTGATGATGTCGTCCACGTTCTGCTCAATATAGGGAAGCAGAAGGTCTCCCGGCGTTTTCACCGCCGTGCCGTCGGCAATGGTATTGATCTTCGGAAGGGTTACCACCTTCCCCTGCCTGACAGACTCCTGCATGCAGTTGGCGCCGGCCGGCTCCACGCCGATCACCCGGATGTTGGGATTCAAAAGCTTTGCCAGAGTGGAGACGCCGGTGCACA
>CATJIW010000271.1 GCA_949740745.1 uncultured Lachnospiraceae bacterium
ACCTGGCGAGGGCTAGGAATCAAAAGTGCAGGAACCGGCATTTCGGGGGAATACGAAAGATAAGGACAGCATATTATATTAATAATATGCTGTCTTTTTGTTTATCATATAGGAAATCAGCTGCCGAGGCAGCATGCGGCGGGCAGGGAAAACCTCCCCTGCCGGGTGAAGCGGCATTTGAAGGAGGGATGGAATGAACGGTGATCAGAGGACAAGGGTGTTCCAGGTGGTTCTGGTTCTTGCATTGATCGGCATCGGGCTTGCAGGATGGGCGTTTCTGGAGGGGCGGAGGGAGAGCTCCGGTGTTTCCAGGGCTCTGGCGGCCAGGCAGACGGCCCTGGTCCTGGCGGGGCGGGAGGAGATAGCGGCCGCGGGCACGGAAGGGTTTTCCCCGGAGGACAGGGAAAGCTGGTATGCACCTTATGCCGGGTATCTTTACCAGAGGGGGCTGTGGGATCCGGAGCGGATTCCGGCAGACCGGGATTCCATGGGAGAGGCGCTTACCTATGGGGATCTGGCCTCCATGGCCGAAGGGCTTGCCATGGGGGAAAAAGCGGAGGCGCTGTCCGGCAGAGCCGGAGAAGCGGAGGCGGTGACAGAGGAGGACTGGAACGCTTTTTTTGATGCCATTCTTGAGAAATACGATACGCAGGGCCAGGTTATGGAGGAGGAATTGCTTCTGCTTGGCACGCCCAATCAGCTTTCTGAGGCCGGAGCCTGGGAGGCGTATACAGATAAGGGCAAGGTTTCCTTTGAGGGGCTGTCTTTGGACAAGCTGGTGGACAGAAGGGTGAGAGCCAGAATAAAAGGGCCGGAGCTTTTGATGGTCACGGAAATCTTGTCTGATGAGATTACATATGAGAACGTGTGGATCGAGGAGTATGCGGAAGGGAATCTGAAGGCATATCTCTATGGGATATGGAGAAGCTTTCCGGTAGGAGCAGAGGGAGGGGGCTGCGGGCAGAATCTGGCCGACCTTACCATCAAAGAAGGAAGGGTGACGGTCATTTCCCTGAAAAAGGAACGGATTCATGGAAAGCTTCTGGCTCTGGGAGATACGGAGGCGGAGATTGAAGGGTATGGAAGGGTCCCGCTGGCGGAGCAGTTCCAGGTGATCCAGAGGAAGGGAGGGTTCCAGGTTCTTCCCAGAGAGACTCTGGCAGTGGGCTATGAACAGGCGGAGTACGTAGTAGGCGGCGGAAAGATCTGTGCGGCCCTGATGGGAGAACACGTGGAGGCCGTCAATATCCGGGTGCTTCTGACAGACGCTTCTCTCGGTTCCCTGCACCATGAAAAGGCGGTCTTTACTTCGGATCGGGCCTTTTCCCTGCATTATGGAAAGGACCAGACGGAACGTCATGAGGCAGGAGAGGTGGTCGAGATCCTTCCGGGGGACGAAAGGCTGTCGGAGGGACGGGTGCGGATCGTTCCGGAGGAAGGCGGGAGGATAAATTTCACCTCCTTTTCCAGAAAGCAGGGAGCCCCCTGGTATGAGGGGACGGCGGAGGTGGCCCTTGCGGAATCGGGGCTTGTGATCATCAATGAAGTGGACATCGAGACCTATCTGTGCTACGTGGTGCCCAGCGAGATGCCGGAAAGCTACGGGCTGGAGGCCCTGAAGGCCCAGGCTGTCTGCGCCAGGAGCTATGCCTGCCGCCAGATCTCCGGAAACGCCTACAGCGAATATGGAGCCCATGTGGACGATACCACCAATTTTCAGGTGTATAATAACACGGAGACGGACGAACTGACCAGACAGGCGGTGAAAGAGACGGAAGGACAGGTATTAAGCTACGGGGGAGGGCTGATAACAGCTTATTATTATGCCACCTCCTCCGGATACGGCAATGATATGTCCGTGTGGGGCGGAAACGGCGGAGAAGCGCCGTATCTGAGACGCATTTACATGTCGGAAGGAGAGGCGCCGGACCTTTCCTCGGAGGCGGCCTTCCGGGAGTATCTCGGAAAGTCCGATTCCGGAAACCTGGAATACGGAATGCCCTGGTATCGATGGGAGACCACGGTGACCCTGGAGCGGCTGACGGAGCGGATGAACAGCTTTCTTACCGGTTATGCCGTAACCCACGGGGAGCTGGTCCGCTTTCAGGCGGCAGACGGAAGCTTCCAGGCAGCGGCGGGGCAGACGACCATCGGGGCTGTCCGTTCCGTTACGGTGCAGGCCAGATCCGTGAGCGGCATGGCAGAGCAGCTTTTGGTGGAAGGGACGGAGGGAACGGTGCAGATCATCCGATCCGGCCCGATCCGGGCTTTTCTGGGAGATGCGGATTTTGTCTATACGAAGCAGGACGGGACGACCTCCGACGGGCGTTCTATCCTGCCAAGCGCCAGTGTCTGGCTGGAGGAATTAAAGGAGGGAGAGACCCTGACCGGTTATATTTTCCACGGAGGAGGCTACGGGCACGGCGTCGGCATGAGCCAGACCGGAGCCAGCGCCCTGGCAGGGCAGGGGAAAAGCTATATGGAAATCCTGCAGTATTTTTATCCGGGCACGGAAGTGGGAAATCAGGAGATCCTGCTGTAAACAGATCCTGTGTTTTAACCGGGAAACAAAAAAACCCCCTTCCTCACAGGGCAGCCTGAGAAAGGAAGGGGGGATAGCATGCTGCGTTTAATTTTTATTTCAGGGCCGTGGCCAGATCCAGGAAGGCGGGCAGACCGTTCACCAGCTTCACCGGGGAAGCGCCCTGGATCAGAGGAAGGGCGTAGTTCACATAGCCTTCTCCGATATTGGTGCCGTGATCCGTGATCCACTCTGCCGGGAAAGGCTTCTCCTTGTTGCAGACCTCGTTCACGTCTGTGAGCTGATAGGTGATCCTGTATTCGTCGCCGGGCTCCCGGATAAAGGCGACCATCATGCCGCTCTTTCCTTCCAGGGCGGCTTTCGCCGCTACGGAACCGGCCATGGCGGCCTCTTCGATGTCCGTTGCGGAGGCGAGGGAAGCGCCGCATCTCTGGATGATGCTGAACTCCAGGGAACGGACCTTGACGCCCAGCTTTTCGCCGATGACCTCGGACAGGTATTTGCCGCTTCCGGTCAGCTTCTTATGTCCGAAGCTGTCCACGGCTCCGTCGCCGCCGCCGGCATATTCACAGATGAACTTGCCGTCCTTGTCCGCAATCCCTTCGGAAATGCAGACCACCACGCTGTTTGTCTTTTCCAGGCACTTCTTCACGTCGGCCAGGCACTGGTCCAGATCAAAGGCAGTTTCCGGCAGATAGATCAGATGAGGGGCGTCTCCCTCGAACTTTCTTGCCAGGACGGAGGCGGCGGTGAGCCAGCCGGCGTGACGGCCCATGATCTCCACGACGGTTACGCAGGGAGCGGCATACACGCCTGCATCCAATGCGCATTCCCGGACGGTGGTGGCCACGTACTTGGCGGCGCTGCCGTAGCCGGGCGTATGGTCGGTGACGATCAGGTCGTTGTCAATGGTCTTGGGAACGCCCATGAAGATAATGTCGGTGCCGGCCTTTTCGCCGTAGCGGGACAGCTTGGAAACCGTGTCCATGGAGTCGTTTCCGCCGATGTAGAAGAAGTAGCCGATGTTCATTTCCTCAAATTTCTTAAGAAGCCTGGGGTATACCGGATCGTTCAGATCCTCCGGCAGCTTGAAACGGCAGGATTTTAAATAGGAAGCGGGAGTCGTCTGCAGGATCTCCAGCTCTTCTTTCGTAAGATCAGAAAGAACCGTGGTTTTTCCGGCCAGAAAGCCCTCGATCCCATTTACCATGCCGTAGATCCTGTCAATCTTTTCAGAACCCAGGAAACCGGTCACCACGCCGTAGAGACTGGAGTTGATGACGGAGGTAGGGCCGCCGGACTGTCCGACGATGACATTTTTCTTGCTCATGTGAAATCTCTCCTTTACGTTGAACTGTCAAAAACGCATATATCTATAAAATTCTATAACAAAAACCATGTTTTGGCAAGGGTTTTCTTTTGTTGACACCGGCGGCAAATATGCCTATAATGGAAAGACGGAGGACCCTGCAGATCAGGGCTTCGTTCAGGAGGACAGGATATTATGGATAAAATCAAAATGCCCAATCCCATCGTGGAGATGGACGGAGACGAGATGACACGCGTTTTGTGGAAGATGATCAAGGAAGAGCTTCTGCTTCCTTTTGTGGAGCTGAATACGGAATATTACGACCTGGGCCTTAAGCACCGGGACGATACGGAGGATCATGTGACGGAGGCGGCGGCCAGGGCTGTCAGGCGGCACAGGGTGGGGGTCAAATGCGCCACCATCACTCCCAATGCGGACCGGGTGAAGGAATACGGGCTCAAGGGCATGTGGAAAAGCCCCAACGGTACCATCCGGGCCATTTTGGACGGCACGGTATTCCGGGCGCCGATTATTGTGAAGGGCATCGAGCCTTATGTCAGGACCTGGAAGAAGCCCATTACCATCGCAAGGCATGCCTACGGCGACGTCTATAAGGCGGCGGAAATGAAAATATCCGGGCCCGGAAGGTGCGAGCTGGTCTGTACGGACGAGAAGGGGAAAGAGACCAGGGAGCTGATCCATGAGTTTCAGGGCCCCGGCGTTCTTCAGGGCATGCATAACCTGAACCGGTCCATCGAAAGCTTTGCCCGCTGCTGTTTTAATTATGCGCTGGATACGAAGCAGGATTTGTGGTTCGCTTCCAAGGATACCATTTCCAAGAAATATGACCACACCTTTAAGGATGTTTTTCAGGAAATTTATGAAGCGGAGTACGAGGCCCGGTTCAGGGAAGCCGGAATCACGT
>CATJIW010000272.1 GCA_949740745.1 uncultured Lachnospiraceae bacterium
CTTCCATAAGAAAAGGTCTTTTTCCAAATTATCGCTCATATCTTGTCTTAACCAGTACAAATTTTTCAAGAAAGAAGGTAATCTCATGGCATCTTCCCTTAAGAGCCGGCCCCTTTCCCTGGTCCGCTCTCTTCTGTTTTCCTACGTCCTGACCGGCATCCTGCTGCTCGCCCTCTCCTTCCTCCTTTATAAGATGAAGCTTTCCCGGAGCCAGATCCGCATGGGCGTCTATGCCGTATACGTGCTCTCCTGCCTCTTCGGCGGCTTCCTGGCCGGCAGACAGGTGGGAAACCGCCGGTTTCTCTGGGGAGGCCTCACCGGCATCCTCTATTTCGCCCTCCTGTTCCTGCTGTCTCTGCTGTTGAATCAGGGATTTCACGCCGGCATCCCCGGAATCCTCCTGAATTTCACCCTCTGCGCCGGAAGCGGCACGGTAGGCGGAATGCTGAGCTGACCACCCTTCCGGAGCCTTTAGCCCCGCATCCTTCCGGCGACTCCGGCTTCCCGCCAGATCCTTACCAGCTTCTCCAGCGAGCAGGCCGCATTGGCCGGACTGGTGGACGCAAGCTTCACGGCCTCCCGTCCGGTCTTCTTCCGCAGATATTTTTCATACAGCCTGTAAGAAGTTCCGCCGTTGCAGAAAATCTGCCGGATGTCCGCCGCCTCAAGGATGGGCGACAGGTCGTTCGGCACGACGTTCCGGATACTCTGGTCGCTGGAGCCTCTGATCTCGCAGCTTGCGATCACGTCCCATACCGCAATCCCGTAAGTCAGAAGGAATGCTCTTTTTTCCTCAATGGTCTCCGGCACAGGCGCCTCCTCCCCGCCGCACAGTGCCGCCAGCACCTTCCAGAAGCGGTTCTGCGGGTGGCCGTAAAAGAACCCCGCCTCCCTGGATTTCACGGAGGGGAAGCTTCCCAGGATCAGGATCCCGGAATGCCCGTCGTAAACCGGCGCAATCTCATGGCGCACCGGCATTAAATCTTCCGTTTCACGCTTCGTCCCAGATGACATATCCTTCCTTTCTGGCCTTTGCTTCCGGGTAATCTCCCTCGCCGTAGCCGATCACGCAGTGGCCGATGCCCTCGTACGTTTCATCAAGCCCCCATTTCTTCAAAAGCTTCTTTCCCTCGTCCGAGACAAACACCTCCTTCGCCCGGTGGATCCAGCATGCGCCAAGTCCCAGGGCATGGGCCGCATTCAGAAGATTTCCCATGACCAGGCTTCCGTCGTACAGATACGTCGGAACTGTCCGGTCTGCCAGCACGGCGATCACCGTGGGCGCTCCGTAAAAAGGATCCGAAGACACCCCCATCACGGCCGCATTCATGGCCGAAAGCTTTTTCACCGTCTCCGGCTCCTGCACCACCGCCATCACCGCCGCCTGGCGGTTCATGCCGCTGGGAGCATTCATCCCTGCCTCCAGCACCTGGATCAGTTCATTTTTCGTGATCTGCTCCGGTTTGTATCTTTTTATGCTTCTTCTGCTTTTCAGATCCTGTATCGTTTCTTTCATAATTCCCGTAACCTCCTGTTTTTTTCAGTACAGGAACCTGCGAAACTCAAAAATTCACTGAATTTCCCCATAATTTTCCATTTCGCAAAGGCCTGTTTCTTTCAGTATAACACATCCCGCAAACATTTTCATTGAGTTTTATCCCGCTCTGGCTTATAATGATAAAAGCGGTGTTTTTTACCTTTTTCAGAAAGGCGGTTTTTACATGCAGAATGATGAAATAAAAAATAACGCACCGGCCGATGAAACGGAATCCGGACGCCGGCCTTATATGGATTATAAGCCTTTTTCCGGCGTTTACGGACAAGAAGGGGAGGAGCCCGGACGGGAACAGGATCCTTATGTGAAAAATCCTTACGCACAGAACGCTTACTGGAAAAATCCATATAAGGAAGAGGCCGGCTCCGATCCCGGACGGACAGGCTTCGCCATCGCATCCCTGGTCCTCGGCATCCTCGCCGTATGCAGCTGCTGTCTTCCCGTCATTACCGTGCCCCTGGGAATTCTGGCCGTGGTCTTTGCGGTTTTCGGGATGAAATCCCTGAACCGGGGCATCGCCGTCGCCGGCTTCGTCCTTGGCATTGTTTCCCTGGTCCTGGGCTCGATGATGCTGATCATTTTCCTGTTATCAACAGGCGGCAATCCTCATTATTCCTGGTGAACCACACCCGGCTCCGGCCAAAACTCATGATTTTTATCAATTAAAGAACGGAGGCACATGTTTGAACAAAGAACTGAAATACGCCATACTGATTGATGCGGATAACATTTCAGAAAAGTACATTAAGATCATCCTGGATGAAGCCGCAAAAAACGGCATTGCCACTTACAAGCGGATCTACGGGGACTGGACCAATCCCCAGCTCACCACCTGGAAACGGGTCCTTCTGGACAATTCCATCATTCCCATCCAGCAGTACGGATATACCACCGGAAAAAGCTCCACCGATTCCGCCATGATCATCGACGCCATGGATATTCTCTATGCGGGAACCGTGGACGGCTTCTGCCTGGCCTCCTCTGACAGCGACTTTACCAGGCTGGCGGCAAGGCTCAGGGAATCCGGCATGCAGGTCATCGGCATGGGAGAGAGCAAAACTCCGAAGCCCTTTATCTCTGCCTGCAATCAGTTTAAATATCTGGACATCCTTCTCTCCAACGAATCCGATTCCGATCCCGAAAAAGAAGCGGAAGCTCCGGCCGAATCTGAAAAGGCCGCGGCCGTTTCCAAAAAAGAAAAGACGGCTTCTTCCAAACGGACAAAGCAGAAGGCAAAAGAACCGGAGCCCCAGACCAACCTGAAAATGATCAAAAAGGCCATTCTGACTCTTGCGAAGGAATGCTCCGACGACGACGGCTGGATTTTCTCCGCAGAGCTGGGCAATCAGCTTGCCAAACGGTTCCCGGATTTTGACGTGCGGAATTTCGGTTTTTCCAAATTCACCCCGTTCATCAATTCTCTGGGGCTTTTTGACGTGAAACGAAATCAGGCAGACGGAAACAGCAACGTACAGCTCGTATATTTCAAGATCAAGGACCGGCGGCAGAAATAAGCGCCGCATTACGGCGGCCATATCGTCGTTTTTTGCAGAATCCGCTTGCCCTTTGCACAAAAATCTGGTATCTATATGGTATTGCAGACGGAAACGCCTGCGGGAACATTCATTTCAAACATAGCGAGGTAGAAAGACATGAAACCTGTGAAAGAAGGCAAGGTCCGCGAAATTTATGACAACGGCAGCAGCCTGATCATGGTCGCCACGGACCGCATCAGTTGTTTTGACGTGATCCTGAAAAACACCGTAACAAAAAAAGGGACTGTCCTGACTCAGATGTCAAAATTCTGGTTCGACATGACAAAGGACATCCTTCCCAACCACATGATCTCCACCGACGTTGCGGACATGCCCGAATTTTTCCGGCAGCCTGCCTTCGACGGAAACAGCATGATGTGCAAAAAGCTTGAAATGCTTCCGCTGGAATGCATCGTCCGCGGCTACATTACCGGAAGCGGCTGGGCAGGCTATCAGAAGGACGGCGCCGTCTGCGGCATCCGCCTGCCAGAGGGCCTGAAGGAATCGGACCGGCTTCCGGAACCGATCTACACCCCTTCCACAAAGGCGGAAATCGGAGACCACGACGAAAACATTTCCTATGAGCAGAGCATCGCCCATCTGGAAAAGCATTTCCCCGGAAAGGGACAGGACTATGCAAAGAAGCTCCGGGACTACACCCTGGCCCTCTATAAAAAATGTGCGGACTACGCCCTGACCCGCGGTATCATTATCGCCGACACCAAATTCGAGTTCGGACTGGACGAGGAGGGGAATATCGTCCTGGGCGACGAGATGCTGACTCCGGACAGCTCCCGCTTCTGGCCCGCCGAAGGCTACGAGGCCGGACACGGCCAGCCCTCCTTCGACAAGCAGTTCGCAAGAGACTGGCTTAAGAGCAATGCAGGCCATAACTGGACTCTGCCTGAGGATATCGTGGAAAAGACCATCGGAAAATATCTGCAGGCCTACGAGATGCTGACCGGGAAACCGCTGTAAGCATCAAAAGGCGCCGCCTCCGGTTTCCTCTCAGGCAACGGAAAAACCAGGTAATTGCGAGAATATTCTGGCAATATGTCCCTCCAAAGCCTGCTGCGCCAGACATTCCGGCAAGCCCAGAACCGCAGAAGGCACTCAGGAAAGAATCCCTCCTGCCTTCTCTGGTCTTGCCTCCACGGCGCAGAGGGCTTTTCCCGGAAATATTGCCAGAATATTCAACAAGCTTTGTCTGACTTTATATCGGTAAAAATCCTTTACAGGCTGCCGCCCGGTTTCCGGTTCCGCAGATCTCTCTCTTATTGCCCGTTTTTTCTAATATTCCAGTACCGTCCAATTGGTTCTCCCGGCAAAAAAATCTTTTTTACTGATGGAGGCCAAGTCAAAGTCCCCGTCCTCATTCCCGTCAATACCATATCGACACACAAGTAAATCGCCTTTTGATGCGATCGGATTCAGATAGGAATCTTTCCCGCCTTCTCTCACCAATACTGTTTTTCCGTTTTCTAAATATTGGCAGGTCTCATAATGAAGCTTCTCCGAAGAATTATCTACATAAGTCATAACCTTTATTTCTGAATCCCAGAAAAGATCCACTGCATGTTCCAAATTTTCCATAACCGTTTTGCATTCAC
>CATJIW010000273.1 GCA_949740745.1 uncultured Lachnospiraceae bacterium
CTTTCTTGAAAAATTTGTACTGGTTAAGACAAGATATGAGCGATAATTTGGAAAAAGACCTTTTCTTATGGAAGATTCTGTGTTATACTATCGGCGGAATAATGTGCCGGGAGACTCCGGGGCCGGGGATGGCTTTGGAGCGCGCGGCAGGATCGGAGGATAGAATTATGAAGAGAGTAAAGACCTTAACTTCCAGTACGCTGAAAGAGTCCATGAAGAGGGGCGGCTGCGGTGAGTGCCAGACCTCCTGCCAGTCTGCCTGCAAGACTTCCTGCACCGTGGGAAATCAGTCCTGCGAAAACCGCAAATAACAAGACAGGGCGGGGATGTCTTTTGCGAGACATGAGTTTCCGTTTTTGTTAATACGGCATGTAAGGGGGCACTTTGCATATGCGAAGTGTCTTTTCTTCCGTTTATGCATGGATGCGGGGCCTCGGACGGGGCCGGGCAGAGAGGAGAGTAAAAGGTGATTCACCAATACAAAAGCAATGGGTACAATATCGTTATGGACGTATGCAGCGGTGCGGTCCACGTGGTGGACGACGCAGTGTATGACGCCGTTTTGCTTTACGACGCACACAGGGCAGAGGGGGCGGAGGCTGCAAAGGAAGCTGTGTTTGCCGGCCTTTCGGGAAAATATCCGGAGGGAGACATAAAGGAAGCTCTGGAAGAGCTGGAGGAGCTTAAAGAGGCCGGCCTTCTGTTTGCCGAGGACGTCTATGAACAGTACGTGACGGATTTTAAGAGCCGGAAGACGGTGGTGAAGGCCCTGTGCCTCCACGTGGCCCACGACTGCAATTTAGGCTGCCGCTACTGCTTTGCCGAGGAAGGCGAGTACCATGGCAGGCGGGCCGTCATGAGCTATGAGGTGGGGAAGAAGGCCCTGGATTTTCTGATCGAAAATTCCGGGAACCGGCGGAACCTGGAGGTGGATTTTTTCGGCGGCGAGCCCCTTATGAACTGGGAGGTGGTGAAGCAGCTTGTGGCTTACGGGCGCTCCAGAGAGAAGGAGTGCAATAAGAACTTCCGCTTCACCATTACCACCAACGGCATGCTTTTAAATGACGAGGTGACGGAGTTCGTCAACCGGGAAATGGCCAACGTGGTCTTGAGCATCGACGGCCGGAAGGAGGTCAACGACCGGATGCGCCCCACCAGGAACGGGAAAGGCTCCAGCTACGACATCATTATGCCGAGATTTAAGAAGTTTGCAAAGGAGCGGGGAGAGAAGAGCTATTATATCCGGGGGACCTTTACCAGGCATAACCTGGATTTTGCCAGGGACGTGCTGCATTTTGCCGACGAAGGCTTTGACCAGATTTCCGTGGAGCCGGTGGTGGCTCCGCCGGAGGCGGATTACTCCATCCGGGAGGAGGACCTTCCGCAGATTCTTTCCGAGTACGATAAACTGGCGGAGGAATTTATCCGAAGGAAAAAAGAGGGGAAGGGTTTCAATTTCTTTCATTTCATGATTGATCTGAGCCAGGGCCCCTGCGTGGCCAAACGGCTTTCCGGCTGCGGCTCCGGGACGGAGTATCTGGCGGTGACGCCTTGGGGAGACCTCTATCCCTGCCACCAGTTTGTGGGCCAGGAGGAATTCCTTTTAGGGAATGTGGATACGGGCGTGACCAATGAGAAGGTCCGGGACGGCTTCAGGCTGTGTAATGTGTACGCCAAGGAAAAATGCAGGGACTGCTTCGCCAGGTTCTACTGCAGCGGCGGCTGTGCGGCCAATTCCTGGAATTTTCATGGCTCCATTACGGACGCTTATGATATTGGCTGCGAAATGCAGAAAAAACGCATTGAGTGCGCCATTATGATAAAAGCAGCCCTGGCGGAGGAGGAGGAAAGCGCTTCCCTGCCGGAGAAAATGGAAACAGAAGGAGAGAACAATAAATGAAAACCTACAAAAAGAACAATTCCAAACGGGGCAAGGGCGTCATCTGCCTCCTTGTTCTTCTGGCCGTGGTGGCGGGGCTTTACTATACGGCCCTGATGGGGCTGGGGGACGACGGCTCCGGGAGCCTGAGCGACATCAAGCTGGGCCTTGACCTGGCAGGAGGCGTCAGCATCACCTATCAGACGGTGGATGAGAATCCGTCCGACGTGGACATGCAGGACACCATCTACAAGCTGCAGCTTCGCGTGGCCGGCTACAGCAACGAGGCGGAGGTCTACCAGGAAGGTTCCGATCGGATTAACGTGGACATTCCCGGCGTATCCGACGCCAATGCGATCCTGGAGGAGCTGGGACAGCCGGGAACGCTTTCCTTCCAGGATGCGGAAGGAAACGTGGTGCTTACGGGGGATGACGTGGAGACGGCCCAGCCGGCAAGCTCCAGGAACCAGCTTACCGGGGCCACGGAATACCACGTGTCTTTGCAGCTTACGGAGGAGGGAAGCCAGAAGTTTGCCGATGCCACGGAGAAGAACGTGGGAAAGAGCATTTCCATTATCTATGACGGCAAAACGGTGCGGACGCCCACGGTGCGGGAAAAGATTACCGGCGGAAACTGCAGCATCGACGGAATGGCTTCCTACGAGGACGCCAACCAGCTTGCTTCCACCATACGGATCGGCTCCCTGCCCCTGGAGCTTAAGGAAATCCGTTCCAACGTGGTGGGCGCAAAGCTGGGGCAGGACGCCATTTCTACCAGCTTAAAGGCCGGCCTTGTCGGATTTATCCTGGTTGCGGTTTTAATGATTGCCCTTTACTGGATTCCCGGCGCAGCTGCGGCCATTGCCCTGGCATTCTACGTGGCGCTTGTTGTTGTGTTCCTGAGTGCCTTTGACATTACTCTGACCTTGCCCGGCATTGCCGGCATCATCCTGTCCATCGGCATGGCCGTGGACGCCAACGTGATTATTTTCGCCAGGATCCGGGAGGAGCTGGCCCTTGGGCGGACCGTGAAGGGGGCGGTGAAGGAAGGCTTTTCCAAGGCGCTCTCCGCCATCGTGGACGGCAACGTGACCACCCTGATTGCGGCGGCGGTCCTTCTCTGGAGAGGCTCCGGCACCGTGAAGGGCTTTGCCCAGACGCTGGCTCTTGGCATCGTTCTGTCCATGTTCACGGCTCTCGTGGTCACCAGGCTTGCGTTAAATGCCCTGTACAACCTGGGCTTCCAGTCGGAGAAGCTTTACGGCAGGGCGAAGGCTCCGGCGAAGATCGACTTTGTCAAACGGAAGTATGTCTGCATCGTCTGCTCTCTGGCGGTGATCGCAGCCGGCTTTGTGTTCATGGGTGTTTATGCGAACGGCGATCAGGGAAGCGTTTTGAATTACAGCCTGGAATTTAAGGGCGGGACCTCCACCAACGTGACCTTTAACGAAGACCTGTCCATGGAAGTTATTCACAGCGACGTGGTGCCTCTGGTGGAGGAGGTGACCGGCGACGCCAACGTGGAAACTCAGAAGGTGAGCGGCAGCAACGAAGTTATCATCAAGACCAGGACCCTTTCCGTGGAAGAGAGGGAGAGCCTGAACGACAAGCTGGCAGAAGCCTACGGCGTGGACAAGGAAAACATCAAGGCAGATTCCATCAGCGCCACCGTAAGCTCCGAGATGAAGCGGGACGCCATTGTGGCAGTCATTGTGGCGACGGTCTTTATGCTGATTTACATCTGGTTCCGGTTTAAGGACATCCGGTTTGCCACCAGCGCCGTGCTGGCTCTGGTCCATGACGTTTTGGTGGTGCTGGCCTTCTACGCCATTGTCAAATGGAGCGTGGGCAATACCTTCATCGCCTGCATGCTGACCATCGTGGGCTACTCCATCAATGCGACCATCGTCATTTTTGACCGGATCCGGGAGAATCTGAAGGCCATGGGCTCCAAGGCGGAGCTGGATTCAGTGGTCAATTTAAGCATCAACCAGACCTTAAGCAGGAGCATTTACACCTCCCTGACCACCTTTATCATGGTGTTCGTCCTGTTCCTCATGGGCGTGTCCTCCATCCGGGAGTTTGCGCTTCCTCTGATCGTGGGAATCGTCTGCGGAGCTTATTCCTCCGTGTTCCTGACCGGTCCCCTCTGGTACCTGATGCGTGTGAAGTTTCAGAAGAAGGATTAAGAAATGTATGAGATACTGACAAAGGACGGGCGGGCCAAGCGGGCCAGGCTTACCACGGTTCACGGGACCGTGGAGACGCCCGTATTTATGAACGTGGGCACGGCGGCGGCCATCAAGGGCGCCGTGGCCACGGCGGATCTGGAGCAGATCGGGACGCAGGTCCAGCTCTCCAACACCTATCACCTCCATGTGCGTCCCGGCGACCAGGTGGTGAAGAAGCTGGGCGGGATCCACAGGTTCATGTCCTGGGACAGGCCGGTCCTCACCGATTCCGGCGGGTTCCAGGTCTTTTCCCTGGCGGGGCTCAGAAGGATCAAAGAGGAAGGCGTGTATTTCAATTCCCATGTGGACGGGAGAAAGATCTTCATGGGGCCGGAGGAGAGCATGCGGATCCAGTCCAATCTGGCTTCCACCATTGCCATGGCCTTTGACGAGTGCGCTCCGGCCAAAGCGGAGCGGGAGTATATCGAGGCTTCCGTTGCCAGGACCACCCGCTGGCTGTACCGGTGCAGGGCGGAGCTGGAACGGCTTGCCGGCCTGCCGGATACCATCAACAGGGCTCAGCTTCTGTTCGGCATCAATCAGGGCGGGATCCTTCCTGACGTGCGCATCCGCCACGCA
>CATJIW010000274.1 GCA_949740745.1 uncultured Lachnospiraceae bacterium
CTCCTCCGGCTCATTCTGCTCCACAATGCGCCCCTCGTCCATGAAAAGGACCCGGGAGCCCACCTCCCTGGCAAAGCCCATCTCGTGGGTCACCACCACCATGGTCATCCCGTCCGCCGCCAGCTGCTTCATAAAGTCCAGGACCTCTCTTACCATCTCCGGGTCCAGAGCCGACGTGGGCTCGTCAAAAAGCATCACGTCCGGATTCATGGCCAGGGAGCGGACGATGGCAATCCTCTGCTTCTGCCCGCCGGAAAGCTGCGCCGGATACTGGTCGGCCTTCTCCGAAAGCCCCACCCGCGAAAGAAGCTCCTCCGCCTTCTTATCCGCTTCCTCCTGGCTCATCAGGCCAAGCTTCACCGGAGACAGGGTAATGTTTTTCCGGATAGTCAGATGGGGGAACAGATTAAAATGCTGAAACACCATTCCCATCTTCTGCCGGATCTTATTTAATTCCCTGCCGGAAACCGACGTAATGTCGCTTCCTTCAAAGACGACGGCGCCCTCCGTGGGCCTTTCTAAAAGGTTCAGGCAGCGAAGGAAAGTGCTCTTTCCGGAGCCGGAGGGACCGATGACCACCACCTTTTCCCCCTTTTCGATATGCTCGTCAATGCCGCAGAGCACCTGCTTATCCCCGAAGGACTTATACAGATTCTTAACGTCGATCACTCTTCGCCAGCCTCCTTTCAAACATGCCGAGAAGCTTTGTCAGGATAATGACCACCACCAGGTACATGACTGCAGCGATCAGAAGCGGCGTCAGATAATCATAGTTGCCGGCTCCTACGTTCATGGCTACCTTCGTCACGTCCAATACGGTGATCCCCCCGATTACCGCCGTCTCCTTAATCAGCACGATAAACTCGTTGCCAAGAGCCGGCAGGATATTCCGTACCGCCTGAGGCATGATAATGGATTTCATCGTCTGCATTTCCGAAAGCCCGAGGGAGCGGCCGGCTTCCATCTGCCCCCGGTCCACGGCCTCGATGCCTGCCCGGATGATCTCCGCCACATAAGCGCTGGAATTGATCCCGAAGCAGAGGACGCCCGAAACGATAGCCGGAATCCCTCTGGCCGTCAGGATCAAAAAATAAAGGATCAGCATCTGCACATAAACCGGCGTCCCCCGGATAATGGTGATATAGACATTGGCGATCCACCCCAGGGGCCGGCAGCTTTTATGATTAGCGGCCATGTACTTTGCAACCGCCAGGAGGATGCCGAGAACCACGCCTAAAATAACCGCAAAGAGAGAAATCTCCAGCGTTATGCCGAAGCCCTTCAGAAAAGACAGATATCTGTCTTTTTCCAGGAACGCCGCGCTGAATTTTTCCCAGGCATCTGCAAACCAGCTCATACTCTACCCCCGCATTCCTTATTTCGTCGTGTGGTTAATGGTAAATTCTTCGATCTTTCCCTCATCCATCAGCTTCTGAAGGACTTCATTGATCTGTTCCAGCATTTCCGTATTCCCCTTCTGTACGGCGATGGCGTACCGGTCCGTAAGCACCTCACCCTCCAGAAGCTCCAGGTCGTCATTGGCCTTCACCATCTCCTCAGCCGGAAGGGCATCCATGATCACGCAGTCGATCCGGTCGTTTTTCAGATCCATGGCTGCTTCCATGAACTTCCCGTACTGCTTCAGATCCTTTGTTGCAAGGTCGTCCTGACAATAAAAATCAGCGACCGTTCCGCTCTGGACGCCTACCACCGTGTCTGCCGTCAGGGCATCCACGGAATCCACCCGCTTCGCCTCCTTGTTGACCACGACCACCTGCCTGGAAGTGGCATACTCAACAGAAAAATCCATAACTGCTTCCCGGTCCGGAGTCACGGAAATCCCGGCAGCGGCAAAATCCGCCTTTCCCTGCTGTACGGCAAGAAGCGCACTGTCAAAAGCCATGTTCTGGATCTCCAGCTCCTTCCCCATGGCCTTTGCAATCTCGTTTGCGATATCCACGTCCACGCCGATCACGACAGCGCCGTCCTCGGTGTACTCATAGGGGGCAAATCCCGCCTCCGTGGCCATGATAAGCTTTCCGCCGCTCTCACCCCCGGCTTTGGTTTCCGCTCCTTCTGTTCCTGCTTCCGCAGTCCCGTCAGCCTCTGCATCCGTCTCAGCAGCCGTCGTATCCTCTGCCGTCTTCGTATCCTCTGCCGTTTCGGCTGCCGTCGTATCCGGCGCTGCGCTTTCCTTCTTGTCGTCTCCTCCGCAGGCCGCCAAAGCACAGATCATGGCTCCTGCCAGAAGAACTGCCGTAAATTTCTTCATCATGTTTCTCCTCTCCTTTTTGCTTTCTTGCATTTCTTTTGCATTTTGCATTTATATACACTCCGATGCATAGACGCAGGCACAAAAACACGGCCCCCGCTATTACGCCGGAGATGCATGCTTTTTCGTTTTTTCACACAAAGCCATATATAAAACAGGCCGGGACGGACATGCCGAAACCATGTTCTGTCACGGCACATCCGTTTCCCGGAAAACAAATTCAGAACTCAAACTTATCCGCAAAATAAGCGTCCAGCTCTTCCACCGGCACCCGGACCTGATCCATGGTGTCCCGGTCGCGGACCGTCACCGCCCCGTCCGTCTCCGAATCAAAATCATAGGTCACGCAGAAAGGCGTTCCGATCTCGTCCTGCCTCCGGTAGCGCTTCCCGATGTTTCCCCTGTCGTCAAACTCACAGTTATACTTCTTACAGAGCTTCTCGTAAACCTTAAGGGCCCCGTCATTTAGCTTCTTGGAAAGAGGCAGCACTCCGACCTTCACGGGAGCCAGGGCCGGATGGAAATGAAGCACCGTGCGGACGTCCCCGCCCTCCAGTGTCTCTTCATCGTAAGCGCTGCATAAAAATGCGAGAGTCACCCGGTCTGCCCCCAGAGAGGGCTCAATCACGTAAGGAATATATTTCTCTTTCTTCTCATCGTCAAAATACGCCATGTCCTCGCCGGAGGTCTCCTGATGCCTGCCGAGATCATAATCCGTCCGGTCGGCAATGCCCCACAGCTCACCCCAGCCAAAGGGGAAGAGGAATTCAATGTCGGTGGTCGCCTTGGAATAGAAGGAAAGCTCTTCCTTTTCATGATCCCTGGCCCGCATTTCCTCATCCTTCATGCCAAGGGCCTTTAACCAGTCGATGCAGAACTGCTTCCAGTAGGCAAACCATTCCAGATCCGTATCCGGCACGCAGAAGAACTCCAGCTCCATCTGCTCGAACTCCCTGGTACGGAAGGTAAAGTTTCCGGGCGTAATCTCGTTGCGGAAGGACTTTCCGATCTGTCCGATGCCAAAGGGCACCTTCTTTCTGGAAGTCCGCTGCACGTTCTTGAAATTAACAAAAATGCCCTGAGCCGTCTCCGGCCGTAAGTACACCGTATTCTTCGCATCCTCCGTCACTCCCTGGAAGGTCTTGAACATCAGGTTGAACTGGCGGATGTCCGTGAAATCACGCTTGCCGCAGCTGGGACAGGGGATCTCGTGGTCCCGGATATAGGCCATCATCATCTCCTGGCTCCAGGCGTCCACGCTGCCCTCCAGCACGATCCCGTTCTCCTCGGCATAATCCTCGATCAGCTTGTCGGCCCGGAACCGCTCCTTGCAGTTCTTGCAGTCCATGAGCGGATCGCTGAAGCCGCCCAGATGGCCGGAAGCCACCCAGGTCTGGGAATTCATCAGAATGGCGCAGTCGACGCCCACATTGTAGGGATTTTCCTGGATGAACTTCTGCCACCAGGCTTTCTTTACGTTATTCTTGAGCTCCACGCCCAGATTTCCGTAATCCCAGGTGTTGGCAAGGCCCCCATAGATCTCCGATCCGGGATATACAAATCCGCGGGACTTCGCCAGGGCTACGATCTTTTCCATTGTCTTTTCCATGTGTTTCAATCCTCTCCATATTTTATCGTCCATGATGCCGCCGCCCACCCGCCCTGTGCGGAAAAGACGCCTCCGGCATCACTTGAACACGATATAGGTTACCTCTCCGGCCTTCGCCGTCACCGTATGCTTATCCACCAGGGCGGCGCCCGCGCTCACATACTGGACATTTCCCTCCACCTGGACGGTAACGGCTCCCTCGACGATCACGACAGGATTTTTTTCCTTCTTCGTCACTCCCTCCAGGGTCACGTCTTCCCCTTTGGCGTTTTTAAAATTCCCCGAAAAGGAAGTTTCCCCTACCGTGGAAAACTCCAGCCGGCTCACTCCGCTCTCCGTGCCGGAATTCCCCGTAAACTCCAGGTAATCGCTGCACCCCTCGTAGCCTAAAAGCAGGGAGGCCACGCCCTCCTCCACGGTAAGCGAATCGATCTTCACCGGAAGGGATGCCTCCTCATCCTCCTCGTCCACATAGGCCTCTGCCGCCGCCCCGTGTTCCGAATTATATTCCTTCACAGCGTCTTCTACATAGGTTTTCAGCTCCGCTTCGCTGTAATTATTCCCCACAAAATCTTCTATATCCGCGCTGACTACGGTCCCGTCCTTCCTCACGAAAATGCTGCTGGCCTGAGGCTCGAACTTCACCTTGCCTCCGCAGCCCGCCAGCGCCGTCACCGCCAGAACCACCGCCATCATAAGACCTGCCGTTCTTCTCTTCATGATCTTCCTCCTCATAACAGACTTTTATCATTGTACCTTGTTTCGAGGATATTTTCAATATGTTTTCTTCATGGAAAACAGAAGA
>CATJIW010000275.1 GCA_949740745.1 uncultured Lachnospiraceae bacterium
AATATAAGGCTCTGTCCGCAGGGGCTCCGCATTGACGCCGACCAGAAGGTGATTCATGGTCGTGTTCGCTCCCACGCACATCCGGTAGATCCAGGCCGGCTTCATGCCGCAGTTTCTGCACATGGTATGGATAAGCGGATTGATGGTCTCTTTAATGACCGCATCCTGAAGCTTCTTCTGGCCGCCCTCTTTCCTGGATTCAATGATCCGGTTGATGACGTCAGCCCCATAACGGATCTGTCCGTTCCCGGTGGTGGCTTTGGCCAGAATGTCTCCGTTCAGCATGTCGATGATCAGGGCGGAGACCGTGGTCGTGCCGATATCCACCACCAGCCCGCCGGCCCGCACCTTCACATCCATGGGGAACAGGTCATAGACAAAAACATCCTTCACCGTCCGCCGGATAATACACTGCACCTTAAAATCCGCCTCCCGGAGCTTATCCGGAAGGGATTTTAGCACACTGTAGGGAACCCGCACACGAGAGACGCCCGTAACTGCCGCCACCGCCCGTTCCACCCGCTCCACGTCCGGCATGGTGTCGTCCAGGCTGGGAACGTCCATGGAAACCTGAATAAGCTCCAGGCTGTTCTTTAAAGCGATCCCCGCCGCCTCAAGCTGCTCCTTGGCCTCCGTAAAGATCTTTACCTCCGCAGGAGAGCTCAGATCCGCCGCCTTCATCCGCCCTTTATAAGCGGAAGCGATGTCGGGAACCATGACCTCCACGTCGGCTTCCACCTTACTTACACAGGCAAGCCGCCAGCCGGCCGCATATTCCTCGTCGGTGATATGACGTGTCTTCTGAGAATCCAGCTCTCCGGAAAGAAGCTTTACCCGGCATTTGCCGCAGGCAGCATTACCGGAGCAGGGTGCGTCGATAGCTACGTTCGTTTTCCTCGCTACCTCAAGAAGGTTTTCACCGGAAGCAGCGAAGGCAGTTATGCCCTCGCCGCTTTCAAACTTAAATGTTACCTTATACATGACAGTCCGTCCTTGTCTATAGAATTAAACTTCAAGGTAAGAATCCGCATACAGAGTTGCGTTCCGGATAATGTCGCAGGACTTGATGGTCTCCATCAGTCTCAGATCATTGGGGTTCACGATGGCGGAAGTAAAGCCCTTCATCATGGCCATGGCAACCATGGCGGAATCCATGATGGGACGGATATGCTTGGGCATGCCGTTGGAGTTATTGGAAAGCCCGCCGGTGGTCTTAAGGCCCATGTCAGTCAGATCGCCGATGAAGTTCAGCACGTCCATCTGCTTATCCTGCATGCCCTTGATGACAACGAAGAGCGGATCGAACCACATATCCTCTTCCGCCATGCCAAGGCCAAGGCCTCTCTCCAAAAGCTGGGTGCAGTAAGCCATGCGCTCGTCGTTGTCGGCAGCGATTCCCTCGCCGTTGCACAGAGCGATGACGATTGCGTCATTAGCAGCCGCCAGATCAACAAATTCAATTCTTCCGGCCGCATCGGCGGAGTTCACAATGGGTTTGCCCTTGGAACGATTGTAAACAGAGATGCCAGCCTCGATGGCAGCCTTGTTGGAGGTGTCGAGAGCCAGCGGAACATTGTCAAAATTCTCCTGAAGGAGCGTAACCGCCCACTTCATCAGATCCTCGCCGTAGCCTTCCGCAGGTCCGATGTTTACGTCCAGATAAACGGCGCCGGCGTCAAGCTGGGCTTTCGCTCTCTTTAAGATGGGTTCCGGATCTCTTGCCAGGAAAGCTTTGTTGACAGTGGGGGCCGTGGTGGAAAGTCTTTCGCCGATGGTAATGAATTTTTCCATTCTTATTCTCCTTTTCTTAAATCCGGCAAAACGCACCGGCACAGGGCATGCCCCGGTACCATACGTTCTGCCGGATACTTTCTAATCAAAGCTCTTCTTTTGCAGAATCTGCAGAAAAAACCTTATGCGTTTGCCTGCATGTCCTTCAGGAATTTCACCAGCATGACTGCCTCGGTAGGTCCTACCACGATATTCCATCCGGGAAGCTTCGCTTCCAGATCACCCTTCAGAACGGCAACCTTGCCGGGAATGATCAGGGTACGGTTCTTGATCTTATTCTCAATCTCGAATTCCTGAATGTACTTCGCAATGGAACCGGAGGAGAACTTGCCGGCCGCCCAAGAGGTCAGTACGGAAAGTCCGCCCGCATCGCTGATTAACAGGTTGCAGGGAACGCCGGAACGCTCCAGCTCGCCGGATACCAGGAAGTAGGTCAGGGCGAAGTCCACAGTCGTCAGGCAGACAGAATTCTCGTCGGCGCCGTTGATCGGGTAGATGCCGGGCTCAATCCTGGGAGCCTTCTGAGGATCCGTGAACAGGTTCTGTCTCAGGCCGTAAAGAGGAAGGGCCTGTGCATAGCTCATCTCCTCCATCACGACGACGGAGCCGTATTTCATGGTGAACAGGGCCGCCAGAGCCGCCTGCATATGAGAATCGCCGGAAGCCAGCTTTCCTACGTTTACGATGCTGGGATATCCGAAGGTCCTGTCGGTGTCCTTAAGGGCCGCACGGCGGACAAGGACCGCCTTTTCGAAAGCGTCCTTCACGGAGGCCGTGCCAAGATCCAGGATCAGGTTCTTGTTCCCAACCTTCTCAAGAGCGGCTACGGTGTCGTAAAGCTCTTCCACGGAATCGCCGGTCACGCCCAGTACCA
>CATJIW010000276.1 GCA_949740745.1 uncultured Lachnospiraceae bacterium
ACAAGACACCCCAGCAGCATGACCAGCAATCCTTGCTTCTTTTTCACGATAATCACCTCGGTATTATTCTTGCCCGATTACCGCGTCCTATTCAAAAATTAACTGGGCATTTCTGGACATGCAGGAAAATCCTCCAAGCCTTGTTACGTTTGCGGCATTTCCTGCCCCAGGGTTTCCACCGTGACGTTCTGCAAATAATAATTTATGATCGTCCGGGCGTCCTTTCCTTCCAGAGCCATCTTGTTGGCCCCCCACTGGCTTACGCCGTATCCGTGGCCGGAGCCCTTCACGACAAATTTAAGGCCCTTTTCTGTCTGAGAAACGGAAAAGGCCGGAGAAGGCAGGGAAAGGGCGGCCGCCAGCTCTTCGCCGCCGTATTCCTCCGTTCCCGCCATAACCTTCGTCACATATCCGGCGCCGTCCCTGGACACGATCTGAAGCCCCAGCGCCTCTCCTGCCCCAAGGCTCTGTCCCCGGATGCCGCCGATGGCCGAAGCCAGCTCGGCTTCCGAATACTCTTTAATGGTCACATAGTTCTCCATATCCACGTCCCTGCCGCCGTCCACGCTCTTTAAATAGGGAAAGGTCTCTCCGCCCTCCCGGGTCATCCCCGCACTGGCCCGGTGGAACATGGCGTCCGCCAGATTTCCCTCAAACCGGATCACCTGCCCCGCCGTCTCCAAAGCCGCAGACTCGAACTTTTCCTCAAAAGCCGCAGCATCCTTCCCCCACTCCTTTTCCCGCCCGGCCCGGTCCAGGTATGTACAATATAAATCGGCCTCCTCAATCCGGTCCGCCTCTCCCAGAGCCTTGTAAAGGTACGTCCTGGCAAGGATCAGCTGGACCTTCACGGCCTCCTTTTCGTAATTCCCCGGCATCTGCGAAGCCGCCGCCCCAAGGGCATATTCCTCCAGATCCACTTCTTCCGTCCCGTAAACGCCTTCCCGCACAATGACCTTTCCGCTCCTTCGGATCTCTTTTGGCTCCTCGGAAATACTCCCGCTCACAAACAGCGTAACAATATAAGGAAACAGAAAGAGAAGGATTGTCCCAAATAGAACCGTGGAATGCCCTTTTTTCATGAAAAAAACTCCTTTGGCCTGTCTTTAAAAACAGTTTACGCCAAAGAAGCCCGTTCTATGATTGATTTTTTTCATGCCGGCCCTGCGGCCGGTCCGTCACTCGCCCTCTAATCCCGCCGGACACCGACGGCCATGTTCAAAAGGAACACCTGCCCTACCCCCGCCGAAAGAAGCGCCCTCGTGCAGGACTCGGCCGTGGCCCCCGTGGTATAAATGTCGTCCACCAGAAGCGCCCGCCGGATCCCTTCACAGTCAGCCGCCGAAAAGGCCCGTTCTTCGTTTCTCTGTCTGGCCTCATAGCCCAGCTCTTTCTGGGCCTGCGTATTCTCCGTCCGGATCAAAAGCCGTCTCACCGGGATGGAAAGCCTTTTGGAAAGCCCTTTTGCCAAAAGCTCCGCTTGATTATACCCCCGCTCCCGCCGCCTCTTTTTATGGACCGGGACCGGCACCAGGACGTCCGCTCCCAATCTTAAAATCTGCCTCCCGCGGCGTTTCGTCATCTCTGCCGCCAGAAAATCCGCATATTCCCTGCGGTTTTTATATTTAAGCCCCGCCATCACCTTCCTGGCCGCCTCGTTATAATTAAGCAGGGCAATCCCGCCGGAAAAGCTCCGCTTATGGCGCAGGCAGTCCGGACAATATTCCTCCCCGCCGAAAGGATAGGAACCGCCGCCCTTTAACTCCTTCCCGCAGCCCATGCAGGCCGGCTGGCTCACAAAGGAAAGAGCTTCCAGACAGGCCGGACAGGCCCCGGACTCCCCGAAAGGCCGCACCTCATTGCACACCGGGCAGCGCCTGGGGTAGATCAGGTCAAGTAATGTCAAATCCGTCCCTCCCTTCCCGCTCAAAGCTCCTTCAGGCGTTTGTCCAGGCTGGAATAGCGCCTTTGCTCCGTTTCGCTCCGGGCCATGGCCAGAAAGGTTTCCGGAAGTCCCACGATGCAGACGCAGGATCTTGCCCTGGTCACCGCCGTATAGAGAAGGTTCCTGGTCATCAGCATTCTGGGACCGGAAAGAAGAGGAATTACCACCGCCGCATACTCGCTGCCCTGGGCCTTGTGGATCGTGACCGCATAGGCCAGCTCCAGCTCATGAAGCTCTTCAAAGCCGTAGGTGACGACCCTCCCCTCGTCAAACTCCACCTTCATTTCCTCCGCAAAGGCATTGATTTCCTTTACCATGCCGATGTCGCCGTTAAACACTCCCGTCCCGCTTTCCTGTACCGTTCCGCCTCTGCCCTGAATCTCCCACTCCAGCTGATAATTGTTCTTGATCTGCATCACCTTGTCGCCCTCGCGGAACACCCCCTGGCTCCATTCCTTCTCCGTCTTTTTCCCGTCCGGCGGATTCAGGTATTCCTGGAGGATCCGGTTGAGCCGCTCCACGCCCAGGACTCCCCGGCGCATGGGCGCCAGGACCTGGATGTCATACATGGGCACCTTCAGATAATCCGGCAGCTTTTTACAAACCAGCCCGATGACCGCATTGATAACCGCATTGGCGTCCGGGCGTCTGACAAAAAGAAAATCCCGGCTCCTGGCCCCCAAATCCACCGGCTCCCCCCGGTTGATCTTATGGGCATTGACGATAATGTCGCTGGCCCCGGCCTGCCGGAAGATCCTGGTAAGCCGGACCACATGGAACCGCTCCGACTGAATAATGTCCTTTAATACATTTCCCGGCCCGACGCTGGGAAGCTGGTCCCGGTCTCCCACCAGGATCAGCCGGGTTCCCGCAGCCACCGCATCCAGAAGAGAATCCATAAGCTGAATATCCACCATGGACATCTCATCGATAATGATCACGTCCGCCTCCAGCGGATTATTCCGGTTCCTGGAAAACCGCACCCTCTCCTGCTCTTCCTCCTGCATGCCGGCAAGCTCCAGCAGACGATGGATGGTCCTGGCCTCATGGCCGGCCGCCTCCGCCATGCGTCTGGCCGCCCGCCCCGTGGGCGCCGCCAGCTCCACCTCCAGTCCCTCCAGCTCGAAAAAGCGGATAATCGCCCGGATGGTGGTGGTTTTTCCCGTTCCCGGACCGCCGGTGATCACCAGGACTCCCCGCCCGGCAGCCCCCAGGACCGCCTCCCGCTGCTTTTCATCCAGGCTCCGCCCTTCCTCCGCCTCAATCCCGGCAAGCCTGGAAAGCGCCTCTTCCTCCGAAATTTCCCGTGAAAAATCCAGCTCCAGAAGCCGTTTTGCCGCCGTCATCTCCATATAATAATATTTCGCCGCATAGACGATGGGCCCGTCCTCCTCTTTCTTTACGACCAGCCGCCTGTCCATGACCAGATCCATAACGTGCTCCTCGATGGAGGGAATCTCCACATCCAGCAGACGGTTAGTCTCCTGCCAGAGCTCCCCCAGGGGCAGATAGACATGCCCTCCCGTAATGGCCTGAAACAGGGTATACAGGATCCCGCTTTTGATCCGGTAATCGGAATCGGCGCAGATCCCCGCCCTGGCGGCAATGTCGTCGGCGATCTTAAAGCCCACGCCGGCAATATCGTCAGCCAGACGGTAGGGGTTCTGTTCAATAACGGTATAAAGCTCGGAACCGTACTGTTTGAAAATTTTTGCCGCCAGATTTAAAGAGATCCCATATTTCTGCAAAAACAGCACTGCCTGGCGCAGGTCCCGTTTTTCGGCCACCTGGCTCCCAAGCTCCATGGCCATCCGCTCGCTGATGCCCTTCACCTGGACCAGCCGCTCCGGCTCCTCCTCCAGGATGCGGAAGGTATCCTCTCCGAACTTTTTCACGATCCTGGCGGCAAGAGCCGGACCGATCCCCTTCACGGCGCCGGATGCCAGATACCGCTCCATGGACATGACGTCCTCCGGCGCCTGCACCTGATAAGTTTCCGCCGCCAGCTGCTCCCCATAAAGAGGGTGGAGCTTTCTGACGCCCTCCGCCGTTATGTACTCCCCTTCCTCCACCATGGAAAGGGAGCCCACCACCGTCGTTTCTTCACCGCCGCCAAAAAGCTCCACCACCGCATAACCGGTCTCTTCGTTCCGATATACGATTTTATTCACATAACCCGAAATGGTTTCCATTGGGTTTCCTTTCAATCAGCCGTTTCTCTCAGTCATCCCTCTGTCCATGCATAAATTCAATGAATTTCCCGGTGCCGATGGCCACCGCAGTCAGAGGCTCTTCCGCAATCACCGTATTAATGCCCGTCTTTTCCTCCACCAGCGCATCCAGGCCGCTAAGCAGGCTGCCGCCTCCCGTCATGACAATCCCTCTGTCGTACACGTCCGCCGCCAGTTCCGGAGGAGTCCGCTCCAGCACGTTGTGCACGGCATCCACAATCTGCATGGCCGGCTCTCTGAGCGCCTCCAGCGTCTCGTCGGAGGTAATCGTAATCGTTTTGGGAAGGCCGGTCACCAGATTCCGGCCCCGGACGTCCATGGCCACAAGCTCCGGCCGCTTGAAGGCACAGCCGATCTGGATCTTGA
>CATJIW010000277.1 GCA_949740745.1 uncultured Lachnospiraceae bacterium
CGGCCAACCGGATCATGGAGCTGACCCCCGGCGGCCTGATTGACAAGATCACTACCTACGACGAATATCTGGAAAGCGACGAGATGGCAAGGAAGCGCCAGAAGAGCTACAGCCTCTCCGCCTCCGACGCCGAGGACAACTAAACAGGCAATTGCGAAACATGAAATCGCAGGAATATTTTGACAATATGTCCATCCGAAGCCTGCTGCGCCAGGCATTCCAGCAAGCCCGGAACCGCAGAAGCCACTCGGGAAAAAATCCCTCCTGTCTTCTCTGGTCTTGCTTCCACGGCGCAGAGGGCTTCTTCCGGAAATATTGTCAGAATATTCGGCAGGTTTTTGAGTTTCGCAATCGCCTGTGATTATAAAAAAATGGAGGGAGCGCTCTTCGGCTGTCTTCTCACCCTGTCCGGGCAAGAAAAAGCCAAAGAGCGCTCCCTCACATATTTCCCTGTATCATCCTACGAACGGCTTTCCCGTCCTTTCAGATTTTACAGGAAGCACTCCTTTCAAAAATCCAATCCCGATGGCTCAGCCGGCCCTTCCGGCCTTCCTTGCCTCCTTCTTCTCTTCCAGTCTGCTCACAATAATAGCACAGGCAGCGTCGCCGGTAATGTTGACGGTGGTACGGCCCATATCGAAAATCCGGTCCACGCCGGCCACCAGGGCGATGCCTTCCACAGGCAGGCCCACGCTCTGAAGCACCATGGCCAGCATGACCATGCCTGCGCCGGGAACGCCCGCCGTGCCGATGGAGGCCAGGGTCGCCGTCAAAATAATCGTAAGCTGCTGAGGCAGCGTCAGGGAGATGCCAAAGCAGGATGCGATAAAGATTGCGCACACGCCCTGGTAAATGGCCGTGCCGTCCATGTTGATGGTTGCGCCGAGGGGCAGGGTAAAGGCCGCAATGTCCTTTTTCGCGCCCAGCTTTTCCGAACACTCAATGTTGAGCGGCAGGGCTCCCACAGAAGACGAGCTGGAGAAAGCCATCATCATGGCCGGGAACATGCCCTTGAAGAATTTGACCGGGCTTAAGCCGCCCATTACCTTCACCGTGGAGGAATACACCAGCACCGCATGGAGAATGTAGCCGATGTAAGCCACGAGCAGCACCATTGCCAGGCTTCCAAGAATCATCGGGCCGTTTTCCGCAACCACGGGAGTGATCAGGGCAAACACGCCGATGGGGCTTAAAGCGATGATAAAGGCCATGATCTTCATGGAAACCTCATTGGCGCTCTCCATGAACTTTCCGAAGGCCTCCCCCTTCTCTCCCGCCAGGATAATGCCGAAGCCGAAGAACAGGGAAGCTACAATCACCTGCAGCATCGTTGCACTGGCGAAGGGCGCAATGATGTTGCTGGGGAAAATTGCGACGATGGTGTCCATGATGCTGGGCGCCTCTGTGGCCTCATACTCCAGGCCGGAAACTGCCAGTGCCGGAAAGGCCCCCTTAAATACATTGGCCAGGATTAAGCCGATTACAATGGCGAAGGCCGTCGTGCACAGATAAAACACGACTGTCTTGACGCCGATGCTTCCCACCTTGCGGATGTCCTTCATGGAGATTACTCCGCTGATGATGGAGAAGAACACAATCGGCACGACGATAAACTTGATCAGGTTCAGGAAGATCGTACCGAAGGGCTTGATGTAATCGACGGCAATCTCCGGCGCCCCCATAAGGCACAGGCCTGCAATGATACCCAGGGTCAGACCGATGAAGATTTGAAGCGGCAGTGCAATTCGTTTCTTTTTTTCCATATTAACACTCCTTTTCTACCGTTTCACGGTGATATGTTATGGTAATATTTTACAAAATTTTTCGTAATTGCGCAACCGTTTTTTGCGTTTTTCCGAAAAAAATACAAAAAACAGGAAATTCTAATGTTGGTTACGTAACTCTTTTTCTTTTTTTCAGAAAAAACATTGTCCACAATTCACAATCCCTTCCATTCTTCCGTGCAGACAAACAGGAAGGCCATGACGGCCTCCCCGCTTTTCCTTATCTTCTATAGATCCTCCGGCCGCTCTCTGGGCACAAAGGTCCGGCCTGCTCCCGGCCGCTCTTTCCCTTCCTTTAATTCCTCGGCCGCTCGGACAGCCTCCCCGGCAAACACCTCCTGAGAATCCACCAGGACCTTCCCCCGTTTGTCCGGCTTCTCATAGGTGCCGTCCGTCTGCAGAATATGGGACCGGACGTTGTCGGCAAGCTCCGTCTCCAGAATGTGGAGAGCCCGTTCCTTGTTCTCCTCCACCTCCACCGGAAAGAGAAGCTCCACCCGCCTGTCCAGGTTCCTGGGCATCCAGTCGGCGCTTCCCATGTAAATCTCATAGCTTCCGCCGTTTCCGAAATAGAAGATCCGGCTGTGCTCCAGGAAGGTGCCCACAATGGAGCGGACCGTAATCCGGTCGCTTACGCCCGGAATCCCCGTCTTCAGGCTGCAGATCCCCCGGACGATCAGGTCAATCCTCACTCCCGCCGCCGAAGCCCTGTAAAGCTCCTCAATGATCACCGGGTCACAGAGGGAATTCATTTTCGCAATGATCCTCCCCTCATACCCCTGCGACACGCACTTGACCTCCCGCCTGATCAGGGCCGTAAACCGGTTCTTAAGCCAGAGGGGCGCCATGGAAAGCTTGTTCCAGGCAAGAGGCTCCGAATAGCCGGACAGCATGTTGAACACGGCGCTGGCGTCCTCTCCCACGGCCCGGTCACAGGTCATAATCCCCGTGTCCGTGTAAAGCTTCGCCGTGGAATCATTATAATTACCTGTGGCCATGTGGACATAGCGGCGGATGCCGTCCTCCTCCTTGCGGACCACCAGGCAGATTTTGCAATGAGTCTTCAGGCCCAGAAGGCCGTAGATCACATGACAGCCCGCCTGCTCCAGCCGTTTTGCCCAGATGATATTGTTCTCCTCGTCAAACCGGGCCTTAAGCTCCACCAGGACCGTCACCTGCTTGCCGTTTTCCGCAGCCCTGGCCAGAGC
>CATJIW010000278.1 GCA_949740745.1 uncultured Lachnospiraceae bacterium
AAGCTTGCCAGACGGGACGCCGTCATGGAGCTTCAGCAGGAGATCTCCCTTGCCAACGGGGAGGCCATGATCGGACGGGAGCTGGAGGTTTTTATCGAAGGAAAGGTGGCCGGCGAGGAGGCTTACGTGGGGCGTACCTATATGGACGCGCCCGGCGTGGACGGATATATTTTTGTAAACACGGGACTTGAGCTGATGAGCGGGATGTTTGTCCGGGCGAGAGTGACCGGCGCCCTGGAATATGATCTGATAGGAGAATTGTGCGATGAAGATGAATCTGCCCAATAAACTGACCATACTGCGCGTGCTGCTGATCCCGTTCTTCGTATTTTTCCTGCTGGTCGACAGGTGGGGATATACGGGAAGGCTCATTGCGCTGGCGCTTTTCTGCCTGGCCAGCTTCACGGATTATCTGGATGGCCACATTGCGAGAAAGCACAACCTGGTGACTAATTTCGGCAAGTTCATGGATCCTCTGGCGGACAAGCTTTTAGTCTGTTCCGCATTAATCTGTTTCGTGGAGCTTCATGAGCTTTCGGCCTGGATCGTCATCGTGATTATGGCCCGTGAATTTATTATCAGCGGGTTCCGGCTGGGGGCCTCCGACAACGGTGTGGTTATCGCCGCCAATATGTGGGGGAAATTCAAGACGGTCTCCCAGATGATTATGACGATCCTGATCATTCTGGATATCGAGGAGCTTCGGTTGCTGACAGAGGCATTTATTTATCTGGCTGTGGTCCTGACGGTGATTTCCCTGGAGGAATACGTCCGTCAGAATCTCTGCGTGTTGAAGGAAGGGAAGGTATAAAATGGTCGTAGAAATACTGGCGGTGGGAACGGAGCTGCTTCTGGGAAACATCGCCAATACCAACGCCCAGTACCTGTCGAGGCGGTGTGCGGCCCTGGGATTTTCCGTATACCATCACACGGTGGTGGGAGATAACGAGAAGCGGATGACGGAAGCGATCCTTATGGCCCTTGACCGTTCTGACGTGGTGATTCTGACCGGGGGCCTGGGGCCGACGGAGGACGACATGACCAAGGAGGTCTGTGCGAAGGTCATGGGCTTTTCCATGGAGGAGGACGCCCGCACGAGAAAGCGGATTTCCGCTTATTTTAAACTGGCAAAGCGGAAAAACATTACGGCCAACAACTGGAAGCAGGCCGTCGTGCCGGTGGGGGCAGAGGTCCTTGACAACGATAACGGCACCGCGCCGGGGCTGATCCTTAAAAAAGACGGGAAAACGGCCATCCTGCTTCCGGGGCCGCCGGGCGAGCTGATCCCTTTGTTCTCTGAGAAAGCGGAGCCTTATCTCAGGACCCTTCAGCCGGATACCATTTATTCGAAAATGGTGAAAGTCTGCGGTATCGGGGAAAGCCGGGCGGAAACCATGATTTTGGATCTGATCGACGCCCAGACCAATCCCACCCTTGCCACCTATGCGAAGACCGGAGAGGTGCATCTTCGCATCACGGCCCGGGCAGAGGACGAGGCGGAAGGAAAGCGTCTGGTTAAGCCGGTGGTAAAGGAGCTTAAGAAGCGGTTTGGCATCCACGTATATTCCACGAAAGAGGAAGAGGAGCTGGAGGACGTGGTGGTGAGGCTTTTGAAAAAGCGGGGGCTGAAAGCGGTGACGGCAGAATCCATGACCGGCGGGCTTGTGGCTGAGCGGCTGGTCAATGTGGCAGGGGCGTCGGAATGCTTTCCGGAGGGATTTGTCACCTATTCCGACCAGGCGAAAAGAAAAGCCCTTGGCGTGAAGAAGAAAATTCTGAAAAGATACGGAGCGGTCAGCGAAGAGACGGCGGTACAGATGGCGGAGGGCGGGGCCCGCTCGGCAGGAGCCGATGCCTGTATTGCGGTGACGGGCTTTGCCGGGCCGGAGGATTCCCCGGAGGAGCCGAAGGGGTTGACCTACATCTCCTGTTATCTGGAAGGAAGGGTCACTGTGGAAAAGTTTCGTTTTACAGGAAACCGAAGGAAGATCCGGGAACAGGCGGCAGTGCAGGCCCTTGACCTTCTGCGCCGCCGGATTTTAGAGCAGGATAGACATGAATAAAAATATCCGTTGGTACAGGAGCCTGTATCTGGGCGAGGAAGCCCGAAAGAAAAAAAATATATGGAAAAAGCTGGAGGGAGGGCTCCATCCGAAGCTCTATCTGCTGGTTCTGCCCTCCAACCGGAATAACGTGCTGGATCTTCTTCCCCAGCCGGTCCTTTCCCAGCCCCACTACAAGAAGGAGCCCCTTTATGCAGTGGGGGCCGCCTGGACGAAGACGGAGGCCATGGAGCTTGCCGGTGAGATTGTTTTATGTGCCTGGCGGGCTACCGGGAAAACGGACGTGGCGGCTTACCTGGGGGATGATTTCCTGGAACGTCCGGAAATCCCGGACGGAAGGCTTTACCGGGATTGGGGGCCGCAGACGGCAGAGGATGGAAAAAGTAAGGACGTGATATGATGCTTTCTATTATATGGGGCATTCTGAAGGTGACCGGGATTGTGCTTCTCGTTATCCTTGCGCTGATCCTCGTGCTCCTTTTTACGGTTCTCTTCGTTCCCCTGCGCTATGAATTTTCGGCTTCCGGGAAATACGACAAGGAAGCGGAGGAAGCGCCGGAATATCTGGTGAAGGCCAGAGTTTCCTGGCTGCTTCGGCTTGTGAGCGTCCGCATTCTGGCGGGCGGGACGGGAATGCAGGTGAAGGTGCGGCTTTTCGGGATCCCGGTCGGCGGCAGAAAAGGGCGGCAGGAGGAGAAACCGTCAGAAAAGAGCCGGAAAAAGAAAAAACGGCGGGAAAGGAATGCGCAGGCAGAACAGACAGAGCAGGCAGAAAAACAGACGGAAGAGCAGACAGAACGGAAAAAAAATCGGGAAAAACAGACAGAAGAACGAAAAAAACGGGCAGACGAAGGGGCAAAGGAGCGGCAGAATCAGGCGGAGCAATCCGGCCGGGAAGAACTTCCGGAAAAAAAGCCTTTGGAAGCGGCAGAAAAGAAGGGCCCCTTGCAAAAGCTTTTGAGGCTTCTTCGCAGGCTCTGGGAGTTTTTTGCAGGATTTTTTCAAAATCTGCGAACTGTTTTTGAGAAAATCTGCGGGACCATAAAACGGATTTTTGGCATGCTGGGAGAGATCCGGGAGTTTCTGGAAGCCGAAGAAAACCGGGAAGCCTTCCGGTATGTGAAGGGGGAGGCGGGCAGGCTTTTGAGACACGTCCTTCCTGGGAAGCTTTCCGGGGAAATCCGGTTCGGGCTGGAGGATCCGGCGGCTGAGGGAAGGGTGCTTATGGCCCTTGGGATCGCTTATCCGCTTATTGGCAGCCGGCTTTCGGTGACGCCTGTTTTCGAAAATAAATTGTATGTGGAGGGAAGCCTTTTTTTTAAAGGCAGAATAAGAGCCTTTTCTCTGCTCATAATAGGGATAAGAGTGTGGTTTAACAAGAAGTTCCGCGGACTCCTGAAACGGGGACGCGGATTAAAAGAACAGCTTGGCCGGGCGTAATCCCGGTTCTTTAAGAAGGAGGAGAACATATGGCATCGGATGTAAAAGGAAACGGAAAGAACACATTTGAAAACACGGTGGAGAATCTCTTTAAGGGCATGGACGGTTTCATCACCACCAAGACCGTGGTGGGCGACGCCATTCACCTGGACGGGACCATTATCCTTCCTCTGGTGGATGTCTCCTTCGGCGTGGGGGCGGGCGCCTTTGCAGGCGATAATAAGAGCAACAGCGGCGGCGGCATGACGGGAAAGATTACTCCCAGCGCCGTTTTGGTGATCCAGGACGGACATTCCAAGCTGGTGACCGTTAAGGGACAGGACAGCATTTCCAAGATCCTGGACATGGTTCCCGACATCATCAGCAAGTTTTCCAAATCGGACAAGAAAGCGAAAGAGAAGGAAGTGGAGATTCCGGAAGATGTCTTTGATTCCGTGAAATAGCTGATTCGGTGAAATAGACGCTTGTGGAATCCCTGCCGCAGGTTTTGCATAGACTGGAAGTATAGAAATCGTTGCGGGAGGAAGAGATGAAGCGGCTCATCGGACTCTGCCTGTTCTGGATGGGAATCGGCATGGCACTGTATTTGATACTGCCGAACAATTTTTTTACAATCTGCCTGATGGCGGCCTCCATCGCAGGAGGTTATTATCTGTTTTGCGGCTGCTGAGAATGCGGATGAGGTAAAATAGATTCTGACAATTCGGCCGGGCAGGGGCCCTTGTTTTCCATGGTCATATTTCCATGGCACAGAGGGCCTCTCCCGGAAGTGATTGTCAGGATCTTTTTTGATTGTTCGCGGTTTCTCAATGGTTAAAAGTATCCGGGAGAGGATTTTCCGGTCTGTGACAGATCGGTACGAAATCATGACATGCCAAAGCCTGTCAGATCAATTAACGACTTGAAGAATAGAACGAATGTGGTATACTTACTTTAATAGAACATTTTTAATAGAACTGAACAAGGAACAGGCAAGGAGGATTTTATGGCAAAGACAACAGGGCTGACAGGCGGAGAACAGGAAATCATGAAGGCGATTTGGAAAATTTCAGAGGAAGGAGGGCCGGTAACTACTTCCGCTATCCGGAAGAAGCTGTTTGAATGGCGGGGAGAAAAGGTGTACAGCCAGGCAATTTATGCACAGGTGTCCCATTTGGAGGAAAAGGGCTTTGCCCGGATGGAGCGGAAGGAGGGCTCGTCCCGGGTGATTATCGTGCCTTTGGCGGACAAGGAGGAATATGTTCGGAAACAGGCGGCCTACTGGGCGGATTACTGGGAAAAAAGCGGGGCAGGCTATGCCATTGCGGCCTTAAGCGGCGGCGGAAGCCTGACGAAGGAGGAGAAGGAAGAGCTTCGGAGGTATCTGGATGAATTGGATTAGCGCATGTCTTTTGATTTTTATGACGACGGTGACGGGAAGCATTACCTTTAGTTTGTGGAAATGCGGGACCCGGCTTTTGGAGAAAAGGGGGAGGCTTCGGGGAATCCGGATGGGACTGACAGCCGTCCTCCTTTCTTTTTTAGTCCCCTTTCTGTTTGTTTACAAGGCTTTTCAGCTGCGGCTGTTTCTGGACGGGAATTCCGGCCCTCTGTTTTGGAATACGCCTGTCCTGATGATTGCAGGAAGGCTTTTGTTTTTCGCATGGGCAGCCGGAGCTTTATGGCAGATGCTCCAAAGGTATCGAAAAAGAAGGCTTTTGCGGGCATTGCTTTGCAAAGGCAGGAGGGCCGGCGGGGAAATCCAGAAGACTGCGGACCGGATATGTCAAAGCCTCTGCATTCGAAGAAAAATTTTTGTATATATGTCGGAGGAGGGGGCGGGGCCGTGGATCACCGGCATTCGGGCCGGCCGCATTTTTCTTCCGGAAAAAAATTATGGAAAGGAAGAGCTGGAGATTATTCTGGAGCATGAGCTGCGGCATTATAAACAGGGAGATCTGATTTTAAAAAAGCTCTGCGGCCTGATCGCATGGATCCACTGGTTTAACCCCTTTGCAGAGGAATTATGCAGGGAGGTAAACAAATGGGGAGAGTTCCACTGCGACCTGTGGCTTTGCAACGGGGAAACACACAACTGGGACAGGAAGCAGTATTTCCTGACGATCTTAGAACATGTGCCGGAACAGATGACGTCGACCTTTTCCGGAATGGGACTTGGGAAAACTGCGGAGGAAATCAGGGAAAGAATGGAAAAAGTGAAATATTACGATCCCAAAAAAGAATGGAGCAGAGCCGTTCTTGCAATTTTTTCCCTGTGTTTTGTGTTGACCTCTTCCGTAGCCTCTCTGGTGGCCGGAGAGGCTGCAGAAATTCTTTATGAAGCGGCATATGAAGCGACGGAGGTGGTAGAGTACGAAGAGGTGCTGGCCCAGCCGGAGGTATCCGGCGAAGACATTCTTACATATCACTTGACTGTACCTGTTAAGGGGAAGAATCAATATGGAAACTTTTATGCAAAAAAGGGGAGCCAGGTGACGGTTGCGATTGTTTCGGATCAGGACGGCAGGAGTACGAGATTTGACCTTGAGTATCCGGGCGGTGAGAGAAAAGGCATTCTGGGCTCAGGTTCCTACAGCCATACTTTTGTAATCAGCGAAAGCGGGACTTACAGGGCTTATGTGAAAAATGAGAACAGACGCCGCATGATGTTGTCTGAATAATGGTAATTATAGAAAAGTAATAAAAAAATAGTTGATATAATTCTTGTTGTATGTTATACTATGATTAGTCATTTAATAATAGAGATGGGGGGCGATATATCTGATATTTCAAAGGATTGGGAACTATTTAACAGCATTATGGAGAGCTTTGGAGGAGATAAAATGAGAAAAAATTTAAAGAAATTAGTGTTAGTGTTTTCGTTTTCGTTTGTGTTTAGCGCTTTAATTTGCCCACATGCTAGAGCGGCAGAGGGGAGTGTATCTGCGGATATGTTAAAAACAGAAGAAGAACGTATGACAGAGTTACGAATGCAGGATAGAGGGCCGGATTCTTCGAACGGGATTTTGCTTACTGAAGTTTGAGGGACGGAAAAGGATGGAACTCCGTATGTAGAAAGAACTTATATGCAGGGAACTAAATTGGATAGCATGCAAAATTCTTTTGCAACGGTTAGGGCATCCAGAGATTACTACCTGTTTTATAAGGAAAAAAGTTATGGAGCAACAGGGTCGGTATCAGTAACTGCCGAATTTGCATGGAGCGGGATTGAAAAGAAAGCTTATGTGAGAAGTGTGGCGGGTTCTTTTCGCAATGGAGGTGGAACAAGTGGAATCAGCGATGAAAAGGCTTATGGTTCTGGGAATGGGACGGAGCAAGTTTCGGCAACTTATAGTGTAAAGGTAAATAAAAATCTGGGTGGCTTTCCTTCGACATATAAAGTGACGATGACGTGTACATATAACGGAAAATGTGATGGTACACAGATAAAAGTAGTGTAATTTTAATATTTGACAGTAGGATATTCATCATATGAGGCAATAACTTGAAATTGAAAGGGGTGATATTGTGTTCTATTTTGTTTATCTTGTAATCGTTACTTTGTATACTGCGTTAATCGGAATAGGAGGGCAAAACCTTTTCTCGCATTTTTTTGATGGTGCAACTTTGATTTTTGTTTTGTTGCCCTGTATCGTGGTGTTATTTTGTACGGGACAACTGAAGGCCTTCGGAAGAAGTTTTTTGCTTATATTCGGAAAAAAGAGCGCGTCTGTTTCCGAATGCAGGGAAAGCGCTGCATCTGTTAAGACGGCAGGTACGATTACAGTGATTTTTGGGATGATGGGGTTCATCATTGGAATGATTAACGGCCTCTCATCTGTTAGCCCTATGGCTTCGGATATGGAGTATGGCATTGCCAGGGATGCTGCAGTGGCTTTGGTTTCACCTTTTTATGCGTCTGTTGTCTGTGCGGCGTTGTTGCCTCTCTATTTCATTATTAAAAAGCGCATTATCGCTTTAGAAAAATGAGACAAACTTATATATTAAAAAGACAACCCGTCTGCGGATTGTCTTTTTAGATTCCATGATTCCATTCCATCTTTGCTCAGGCCCGCTCCACCAGGCCGGATTTCAGGCAGGACGTACATACGTACATCTTCTTCGTGCCGCCGTTCACCTTGACTCTGACGGACTTCACGTTGGAACTCCACATCTTGTTGGTTTTTCTATTGGAATGGCTGACTTTCTTTCCGAAGTGAGCGCCTTTCTCACAGATTGCACATTTGGCCATGATAGCACCTCCTTATACAGATTTGGCCG
>CATJIW010000279.1 GCA_949740745.1 uncultured Lachnospiraceae bacterium
CGCACAGGCTGCGCCGCAGCCTGTTCCTGCGCCGCAGCCTGCGGCTCCTGCGCCGATGCCCATGCAGCAGCCGGTTTATCAGCAGGCATCCGCAGCCATGGATCCTATGATGATGCAGCTTATGACGCAGATGCAGCAGTCCCAGATGCAGATGATGGAGATGATGAATCAGATGCAGAAGGATCGGACAGAAAAGCCTGCCCAGGCAGAAGCGCCGAGGCCCAATACGGTGGTTCATCCGGTCAACTCTCCGAAGTTTGCGGACGACGCCGGAGACGGTGTGGAAGAGGCGGCGAACAAAGAGCTTCTGATGAAGGTGCCGTTGGAGATCTCCGTAGAGATCGGGCGTACCAGGAAGCTGGTGAAGGACATTCTGGAATTCACGCAGGGCTCGCTGGTCGTACTCGACAAGATGGCCGGAGAGCGGGCGGACGTATTTGTTAATGGAGAGTGTATTGCCAGAGGCGATATCGTGGTGGTGGAGGATAATTTCGGCATCCGTATCACGGAAATCGTCAGCAGGAACGTAAATCCGGAGGCCCTGTGATGGAACAAATGGTATTGCTGGCGGCAGTGGGGGGGGATCTGTTGTCCCTGGTTAGCGCATTCCTGATGTTTGCCTGCGTCCTTGCGCTGGCGTACTGGTTCAGCCGTTTTCTCGGAAAACGGATGAAATTTGCAAATTCGTCGGGGAACCGGCATATGAAGGTGATCGAGCAGCTTTCTTTTCGCAGCGGCGCCTTCGGAAAGGGAACCGGCGAGCAGCTTGTTCTGCTTAAGATTAAAGAAGAGACTTACCTGATTGGCGTAAGCGCCGCAGGGTTTCAGCTGTTGGAGCACCTGGAGGGAGAGTTTGCAGAAGCTTCCCCTGCAGAGAAGGCGGCCGGGATGCCGGCCTTCACGGACGTGTTCCGAAAATATACTGCGTCACTGAGAAAGGAGAAAGGGAAAAAAGATGAGTGAGCTTTTAGGCGGCCTGAACGGCGGCAACGTGCCTGCCCTTGACGTGATTCTCCTGCTTACCCTGGTTGCCCTTCTGCCTTCTCTTGTGATTATGATGACGTCCTTTGTCAGAACGGTCATCATCCTGTCCTTTACCAGGAACGCCATGGGCGTGCAGCAGAATCCGCCCAGCATGGTATTGGTGGGGATATCCCTTTTCCTGACCCTGTTTATTATGAGACCGGTGCTCAGCCAGATCAACACGGAAGCGTATCAGCCTTATACCAGAGGGGAGATTTCTCAGCAGGAAATGTTAGACCGGATGGAACCGCCCATCAAGGAGTTTATGCTCCGCAACACCTATACGGATACGCTGAATTTATTCGTGGATCTGTCCGGGGTGGAAGAGGAGGAGGATATCCGGGATTACCCTCTGACTGTGATTACGCCGGCCTTTATGACCAGCGAGCTGAAGCGGGGCTTTACGGCGGGGTTTTTGATCTATCTTCCGTTTCTTATGATAGATATCGTGGTAGCGACGACTCTGATGTCCATGGGCATGATGATGCTGCCGCCGACGATGATCTCCATGCCCTTTAAGCTCCTGCTCTTTGTATCGGTGGACGGCTGGCAGCTTCTTTTTCTCAATATTGTAAACAGTTTTGAATAAAAGGGCGGTAGTATGCACCGGAAAAAAGAAGGGAGGAAGGCTGTGACTGAAGCAGAAGTACTTGATGTGATGTATCAGATGTTCCAGACGGTTCTTAAGCTGGCGTTTCCTCTTCTGCTGATCAGCATGATTATCGGAATCATCATTGCGATCTTCCAGGCGGCGACACAGATCAACGAACAGACGATGACCTTTGTGCCTAAGCTTCTGGCGATCATTGCGATGCTGGGGCTTTTGGGGAGCAGCATGTTGAAGACCCTGCAGGATTTCCTGCAGATGATGATCCGACTGATTGCCGGAGGTTGACGGGGAATGCTGATTTTATTTTCTCTGATTGCAATGCGCATGAGCGGGATGATCCTTTTTAATCCGATTTTGGGGAGTAATACCATTCCCGGAAGAGCGAAGGCCGCCCTGATCATGACGTTTTCCATGATGTTATATATGTGGACCGGAGGGACGCTGATGAGGGAGCCGGGTTCCCTGCTGGAATTCGGGGTGATGCTGGTCACGGAGCTCCTCATGGGGTTCGTTCTGGGGTTTGCGGTGAGCCTGGCGGTGTTTGCGGTCCGCTATGCCGCCGCCATCATTGATTTTACCATGGGCCTCAGCATGGCTCAGGTGTATGATCCGGAGACCAAAAACCAGATCACGGTCAGTTCGGAAATGCTCTACGTGTTTCTGATGCTTTTGTTCTTTGCGGTAAACGGCCATCTGCGCCTGGTATCCATTTTTTTCGGCTCGGCCAGTACCGTTCCCTTTGGCCAGGCGGTCTTTGGCGCATCTCTTTATACGGCCGTTCTGGATATTTTCCGGGAATCAATTACTTTGGGGGTGCAGCTTGCCTTTCCGGTTATTGCGATGGAGCTGGTTACGGAGGCCGCAGTAGGGATTATGATGCGGATGATCCCTCAGATCAATGTATTTTCCATTAATTTCCAAATTAAGATCATAGTGGGAATGCTGATGCTCCTGTTTCTGTTCAGTCCGATGGCGGACAAAATGAGCGAGCTGCTTGGAGGGATGTTTGAAGATCTTGGGATGCTGCTCAGACTCATGGGATAGAGTCTGATATGTCAAAGCGGGAAAGGATGTGGTGAGCGTTGGCAGAGCAGAACGGCCAGGAGAAGACAGAAAAACCAACTGGGAAACGGCGGAAAGACGCCAGAAAAGAAGGAAACGTATTCCAGAGCCGGGAGATCTGCACGGTAGCCATACTTTTTGGCGTGTTCTGGATGATCCGTATCCTGTTCCCTTTTATTTATACACAGATCCGGCAGTATTTTAACTGGATCATGGACGCCATGGCCGGAGAGCCGGAGAGCTTTCTTACTTATCAGCTGTTTCTGGTCACGGTGCTCACTGCTTTTAAATGCGCCCTGCCGCTCCTTTTCGCGGCCTTTCTTCTGGGAGTTTTGTCCCATGGGGTGCAGACCCGCTTTAATGTTGCTTTTAAGGCCCTGAGGCCGAAATTCAGCAAATTGAACCCGCTTAAGGGGATCAAGAAGCTGTTTTCTTTAAAGAATCTGATGGAGGTCGTGAAAAGCCTCATCAAGATCGCACTTTTGCTGATCCTTCTCTATAATATCCTGACAGCCGACCTGGCCCAGATAGGGAGGATGCTGGGCCTGCCGGTAATGAATTCGGCGGTCCTGACCTTGAATATGATTTTTAACCTGGTCATGAAGGTCTGCCTGGCCTTTACGGTGGTGGCGTTTTTCGACTTCCTCTTTCAGAGGTGGCAGTATGAAAAAGACCTGAAGATGACCAAGCAGGAAGTGAAAGACGAGTTTAAGCAGACGGAAGGAAATCCGGAGATCAAGGGACGTATCCGGAGGATTCAGCGTCAGATGGCCATGAGCCGTATGATGCAGAAGGTTCCGGAGGCTGACGTGATCATCCGTAACCCGACCCACTTTGCAGTGGCGGTCCAGTATAACCCGGATAAGCATGCCGCGCCGGTGGTGCTGGCAAAGGGGCAGGATGAACTGGCGCTGCGCATTGTCCGCACGGGCGAGGAGCATGGCGTCCATGTGATCGAAAACCGTCCTCTGGCCAGGGCATTATATGCCTCCTGTGAACTGGACCGGGAGATTCCGGCAGAATTTTACGGGGCGGTGGCGGAGGTTCTTGTATATATTTACAGAGTCAGTAACCGTGAGGATATGCTGCGGTAACAATCAACGGATGGAGTTTTTGCATGAAGAAGCTGTTTAATTATTCAATCGTACTGTTTGTACTGGTGATCGTACTGCTGCTCATCATACCGCTTCCCGCGGGCCTGGTGGACGTGGCGATCATTTTGAATATGTCTCTTTCCATGATGATCCTTGTGACCACCATGATAATCAAAGAACCGCTGGAATTTTCTGTTTTTCCGTCCATTCTTCTGATTACGACCTTGTACCGCCTGGGCATCAACGTATCGACCACCAGGAA
>CATJIW010000280.1 GCA_949740745.1 uncultured Lachnospiraceae bacterium
CATTGAGGTAGACAGTCAGGTTGGAAGGGGAAGCGTGTTTCGGATCACCCTGTCCATGCGGATCGATGAGGCGCAGAGTGAGCCGCCTGCAGAGGAAGAACAGGATTTACAGGACAGCATTGCCGGAATGCGGATCCTTCTGGTGGAGGATAACGAGATCAACTGTGAAATCGTGGAGTTTATGCTGAAGGAGGCGGGCGCCGAGGTCACGGCCGCAAACGACGGAAAGGCCGCCGTGGATGCCTTTGCAGCGTCCGGCACGGGAGCCTTTGACTGCGTGCTTATGGATCTGATGATGCCGGTGATGAGCGGCTATGAGGCGACCCGGGTGATCCGCGGCCTGGACCGTCCGGATGCAAAAACCGTGCCTATCATAGCGCTGTCCGCCAACGCATTTGAAGAGGACGTTGCGATGGCGAAGGACGCCGGAATGAACGAACATCTGGCGAAGCCTGTGGACATGAGAAAGATGTTCCGGGTCATAAGCCGGCTGAGGGGCTGAGAAGATCAGGACATTTGTACTGCGCCCGGAATATATTCAAAGAATGGAGATGGAAACGAGCATGAAAAACACGGCTTTGCCGCGTTCTTTAAAAATCAGTATAGTGGTGATTGTCTGCCTGAACATTTTCGTTTTTTTGTTTTTGGGAATATCCATTCACAAAACGAGCGAAGGCACCATTGAGAATATAGGCACAACCTATATGTCCGGAATCAATGAGCAGATATCCCTGCATTTTGAAACGATCATTGACCTGCGGCTGACCATGGCGGAGTCCATTGCGCACATAGCGTCGGGGGAAACCAATTCCGGTTATGGCTCAAAAGAGGAAATCGAATACGGGGCCAGGGCAAGGAATTTTTTATGTGCCGCCCTGTGTTCCCCCGACGGAAGGCTGGAAATGATTTACGGCGATCCGGTGGAGCCAAACACCCCCGGCCCCTTTCTGGACAGCTTAAGGAACGGAGAACGGAAGGTTTCGTCCTCTGTGGACAGCAGCGGGAACAACGTGATTCTATTCGGCGTTCCCTGCGGATATCCCATGTCCGACGGAAGCTCCAGCCTTGCTCTCGTGGTGGGGCTTTCTTCCAGATATATGGGAGAGGTCCTGTTCCTTGATACGGACGATTCCCTGACCTATTCCTTCGTCATACGTAAAGACGGCAGCTATGTGATCCGGGATCAGGGCGGCATCAACGAAAACTATTTTGACAGGCTTTATCGGATCTTTGACGGCCAGAAGGAGGATGCGGATTACTATATCGGGCAGATGACGGCGGCGATGAAGGCGGACGAGGATTATTCCGTTATTCTGGAAAGCGGCGGATCGCGCCGCCATCTGTACTGCACCAATCTTCCCTACTGCGAATGGTATCTGGTGACGGTCCTTCCCTTTGACGGGCTGGATCATGCCATTTCGGGCATGAGCAGTCACTGGCTCACCGTCGTTTATGCCGCTTCCTTTGCAGTCATCGCCATGCTCCTGTATCTGTTTTTTCAGTATTTCAGGGTGTTCCGCAGGCAGGTGTCCGAATTAAAGCACATGAATGCGGAAATGGATGCGGCCAGGAAAGAGGCGGAGCATGCCAATGCGGCAAAACAGGAATTTCTGTCCAGCATGAGCCACGACATACGCACGCCCATGAATGCGATTATCGGCATGACGTCGATTGCCATGTCCAATATGCATAATCAGGAGCAGGTCCGGGAATGTCTGCGGAAGATCGCATTGTCCAGCAAGCACCTGCTGGGACTGATCAATGACGTGCTGGATATGTCCAAGATCGAAAGCGGGAAAATGACGCTGAATGTGACGCCGGTGTCCTTAAGGGAGATTATGGACAGCATTGTGAATATCGTGCAGCCCCAGGCCGGGGCAAAGAATCAGCAGTTCTTTGCGGCGGCCTATGAGATTCTTGCGGAGCAGGTGTACTGCGACAGCGTGCGGCTCAATCAGGTGCTGATCAACCTGCTGGGAAACGCCGTCAAGTTTACTCCGGAGCAGGGGACTGTCAAAATATCCGTATATCAGGAAGCGGTGCCGGAGGACGCTTCCCGCGTCCGTACCCATTTTATCGTGCAGGATACGGGCATCGGCATGTCGGAGGAATACCAGAAGAAAATTTTCGACTCCTTCAGCAGGGAAGACAACGCCCGCGTACACAAAACAGAAGGATCCGGGCTGGGAATGGCGATCACCAAATGCATCGTGGACTCCATGGGCGGCACGATCAGTGTCCGAAGCGGCCAGGGGAAGGGCAGCGAGTTCCATGTCGTCCTTGATCTGGAAAGGGCGGACGGGCAGGAGGACTGCACGGAGCTTCCGGACTGGAGCCTGCTGGTTGCGGATGCCGACGAGCGGTTATGCAGAAGCGCAGCCGATTCCTTAAAGTCACTGGGCCTTCATGCCCGGTGGTGCCTGAGCGCAGAACAGGTACTGGAGATGACGAGGGAGCGCCTCCGGCAGAAGGACGGGTATCAGATCATTCTTCTGGGCCGGATGCTGGCGGATAAGAGCGGGATCGAGACGGCCGGGGATATCCGTTCCGAATTTGGAAAAGACAGTCCGGCTTTGTTCCTCTCGGCCTGCGACTGGAACGGGACCGAAGAGGAGGCCAGGGCGGCGGGGATATCCGGATTCGTTTCCAATCCCCTGTTTAAGTCCGTGCTGGCAGACGCCCTGAAAGCATTTGCGGGCATTCCCGGCGAAGAAACGGCAAAGGCCGAAGAGAAGACGGAGGCCGGGCTCAAAGGGAAACGCATACTGCTGGCAGAGGACAATGAGCTGAACTGGGAAGTGGTAAGGGAGCTTCTGTCTGTCCTGGAAATGGAGCTTGACTGGGCGGAAAACGGGCAGATCTGCGTGGAGAAATTCAAAGGATCCCCCGTGGGATTTTATGACGCAGTCCTTATGGACGTGCGGATGCCCGTGATGGACGGCTACGAAGCAGCCAGGACGATCCGGGAGCTGGAGCGGGCAGATGCGGATATCCCGGTTCTTGCGATGACTGCCGACGCTTTTTCGGAAGACATTCAAAGGTGCCTGGAGTGCGGCATGAACGATCATCTGGCGAAACCGATTGACATAGATACCGTCGTCCGCAAGTTGAAAAAATATCTGAGATAAGGGGGAGCCGCAGGCAATGAAAAACGAACGCCGCTCTTTTGCAGAGAAAGAACGAAAACTGGCGTTGAGCCATTCGATCCTGATGAGTGTGGAAAAGCCGGCCCGCTATATCGGCGGAGAGGTAAACGCCGTTATGAAAGACCCGGATCAGGCGGAGGTCCGCTTCGCCATGTGCTTTCCGGATCTGTACGAGATCGGGATGTCCCACCTGGGGATCCAGATCCTTTACGACATGTTTAACCGGAGAGAGGACGTCTGGTGCGAGCGGGTCTATTCTCCCTGGCTGGACCTGGACCGGGTCCTCAGAGAACGGGGGATTCCTCTTTTTACCCTGGAGAGCCAGAGCCCGGTGAAAGAAATGGATTTTCTCGGTATCACCCTCCAGTATGAGATGTGCTATACCAATATCCTGCAGATTCTGGATCTGTCAGGAATCCCGCTTTTTTCGGCAGAGCGGGGGGAGGACTGTCCCGTCGTCATCGGCGGAGGCCCCTGCGCCTACAACCCGGAGCCCATTGCGGAGTTTTTTGACCTGTTTTATATCGGCGAAGGAGAGACGGTCTATGATGACCTGATTGACTTATATAAGAAGACACGGGCTTTGGGGGAGGGGCGCAGGGCCTTCTTAGAGCAGGCGGCGGGAATTCCCGGAATCTATGTGCCGGCCTTTTATGACGTGGAGTACAAAGAGGACGGGACCATTGAGGCCATGCGTCCCAACCGTCCCCATGTGCCGGAGCGGGTGGTCAAACAGCTGGTGACGGATCTGAAGGGCTCCGTTTATCCGGAAAAGCCGCTGGTGCCCTATTTGAAGGCCACGCAGGATCGGGTGGTGCTGGAAATTCAGCGGGGGTGCATCCGGGGATGCCGGTTCTGCCAGGCGGGAATGGTTTACCGGCCGGTGCGGGAGAGGGATCTGGAGGATCTGAAGGAATATGCCGTGAAGCTTCTGGAGAGCACCGGCCACGACGAGATTTCCTTAAGCTCCTTAAGCTCCAGCGACTATACCCGTCTGAAAGAGCTGGTTTATTTCCTGATCGGACGGTTCGGGGAGAAGGACGTGAACGTCTCCCTTCCCTCCCTGCGGATCGACGCCTTTTCCCTGGACGTTATGAGCCGGGTGCAGGACGTGAAAAAAAGCAGCCTGACCTTTGCGCCGGAGGCTGGAAGCCAGCGGATGCGGGACGTGATCAACAAGGGGCTCACGGAGGAGGTGATCCTGGCCGGGGCCGGGGCGGCCTTTCAGGGCGGCTGGAACAAGGTGAAGCTCTATTTTATGCTGGGGCTTCCCACGGAGACCAGGGAGGACATCGAGGGGATCGCCGCCCTGGCCAACGAGGTGGCCAGGGTCTATTATGAGACGGTGCCGAAGGAGCGGCGGCAGGGCCGGGTGCA
>CATJIW010000281.1 GCA_949740745.1 uncultured Lachnospiraceae bacterium
AAAACAGGATACCAGGATCTCTCCGAACCAGGATGCGCTGTTTCCGTTGGCGGGGCTGCTTTACTGCGGAGACTGTATGGAGCCGATGGTGAGAAAGACAGTTCCGGCGGGCGGAAAGAACTATGTGTATTATGTCTGTTCCGGCAATAAAAAGGATAAGACAGCGTGTTCTCCGCACCGGATAACAGAAAAAACTTTGACAGATTCCGTCCTTCGTTTGTTACAGACACATATCGAACAGGTCCTTACCCTGGAAGCGGCCATGCAGGCGATTGAAAGAGCGCCGGAATTAAAGGCAGATGTGGCAAAGTTTGAGGAACGCATTGCAAGGAAACGCACGGAACTGGAAAAGGCGGAAAAAAGAAAGCGGAACCTGTATGAGGACTTAAAGGACGGCATTCTTTCTCAAAAAGAATATTTACAGTTAAAGGAGGAATATGACCGCCGGATCGGGGAGGCGGAAGCGGCAATCCTTTCCTGGGAGCAGGAAAAGAAGCTGATATTAGAAAATAAGACCGACATGCACGACTGGATCAGAGAGTTTAAACAGTATCGGAATATCAGATATTTAGACCGCAATGCGGCGGCGGTGATGATAAAGCGTGTCCTTATCTGCCGTGCGGACAGGATAGCGGTCACGTATAATTTTGAGGATGAATTTGCAAGGTGCAGGGAATATGCGGCCGCATACGGAAAATCTGATGAAAAGGAGGCGGTATAAATGGCCAGGAAGAGCAGAAAGCCCTCCGTTTTAGGAATTCCGGCAGTGCCGGCACAGGAAAAAACAGAACGGAAGCTGTACCGGACGGCGATCTATGCAAGGCTGTCCGTGGAGGACAGCGGAAAAACGGATTGTGACACTATTGAGAACCAGTTATCCCTGGTGAGAAGTTATGTGGAGGACAAGCCTTATCTCAGGCTGACGGCAGAATACATAGACAATGGTGTGTCAGGCACACGCTTTGACAGACCGGAGTTTATGAGGATGGCTGCAGACATGCGGGCAGGAGAGATTGACTGTATTGTGGTGAAAGACCTTTCCAGGCTCGGCAGGAACTATCTGGAAACCGGGGATTATCTGGAAAAGATATTCCCATTTTTTGGGGTACGTTTCATTGCAGTTACGGACGGTTACGACAGTCTGAATGCGGGAGTCATGGATGGCGGACTGATCGTGCCGTTAAAAAACCTGATCAATGAGGCATATGCGAAAGATCTGTCAAAGAAGATTTCCACTGCCCTTGATGTCAAACAGCGGCAGGGGAAGTTCATAGGGAGCCTGGCGGCATATGGGTATATGAAAAGCCAAGAGGATAAGAATCAGCTCATTGTTGACCGGGAAGTGAGCCACATCGTGGAGCGGATTTTTAAGTGCAGGGCACAGGGGATGGGAAATGCCGGCATTGCACATATGTTAAACGAAGAAGGAATTGCGTCCCCGATGCGTTATAAATATGAAAAAGGACTGACAAAAAACGGACGGTATGCCAACAGCCTTTGGAGAGCCGGAACGATCACTGTTATGATTGTTAATCCGGTCTACGTTGGCGACATGGAGCAGGGAATACAGAAAGGAGTTATGTACAAGGGCATGCGGAGGCACACGCTGCAGAAATCGGAACGTATTTATGTGGCGGGAACTCATGAGCCGATCGTGAGCCGGGAACTTTTTAACAAAGTTCAGGAACTTATAGGGAATGGAAAATGATTAATTGGTGGAACTGGCAAAATGCAGAAAGAAGGAGATCACATGTATGCAGCAGGCAGTCTGATGGCAAAAAAAGAATATGTAATCTGCCTCTATATCCGTCTCTCCATGGAAGATGGTGATGTGCCTGGGAATCCTTTTAAAAAGGAAAGCGGGAGTATTACGACTCAGCGGGCGTTGCTTTATGACTATATGAAAGGCAGGAAGGAATTTGACGGCTGCAAGATCATTGAGAAATGCGACGATGGTTTTTCTGGCACACGCTTCGACAATAGACCACAGTTCACGGAAATGATCGGGCTTGCCAAAAAGGGGAAGATTAACTGTATCATTGTGAAGGATTTCTCAAGGTTCGGCAGGGATTATGTGGAACTGGGAAATTATTTGGAGCAGCTATTCCCTTTTATGGGAGTACGGTTTATTTCCGTAAACGATCATTACGATAGTGCCGAGCTTGCAGATGGTACAACCGGGGGCCTGGATGTGGCGTTCAAAAACCTGATTTATGATTATTACAGCAGGGAGATGTCAAAGAAATATCGGATCGCATGGCGGCGCATGGCGGAACAGGGAAAGTACCGTTCAAGTTGTGCCCTGTACGGTTACCGAAAGTCAGAGGAAGATAGGCACAGGCTGGTCATAGAACCGGAAGAGGCGGTGGTCGTAAAGGAGATTTTTGCTATGAAGCTGGCAGGAACCGGAACGACGCTGATTGCAAAGGCGCTGAATGACAGGGGCATACCCTGCCCATCGGAACTATACCGTTCCAGAGGGGATGCAAGGCAGTGGAACAACAGGGGAAAACTGTGTTATTGGACAGCGGGTACGATAGAAGTTATCATACAGGATGAAAGATATACCGGGACAATGGTACAGCTAAAAACAAGGATGGATTCCGCCTGGGGAAAACGGGTAAGGCGTCCCAAGGAGGAATGGGTAAGAGTCGAAAACATTCATGAGCCTATCATCACTTATCCGCAGTACATCAGAGCCGTGTCTTCCCTGAAGCAGCAGAAAGCGGCAAAAAGCAGAAAAAAGAAAAATATTTATTACTGCGGCTGCTGCGGCAGAGCGCTGTATAATGTTCACTGTGGAACTATTTTTTGCAGGCAGAGGTTATTTAAGACGGGTACCGATTGCAGGGACATTGAGATCAATAAACAAAATGCGGATATGGCGGTACTCGCTTCCGTCAAAAAAGAAGCCAAAATATTTCTTGAACGTAATAAGCTGTCAAAGCAGGCGATAAAGAGAAATTCTCCCTTATCTGTAAGTGACAGAATCCATGCCGTAATGCGCTCAATTGAGGCAGCACAAAAAAGCTGGATCGCACTGTACGATAAGTATGCTGACGAAAAGCTGGAAAGAGAGTTTTACCTGAATGAGAAAAAACAGTATGATGCCGATATGGAGAGACTGGAAAAGGAACTTACAGCTCTTCGGCAGCTACAGGAGGCGCAAACCAGACAGGAAGGCTCCGGAAGGAAAGCTGACCAGGCTATGGCGTTTCTGGAAGAGGAAGAACTGACGGAAGACATGAAAGAAAAGCTGATAGAAAAAGTCCTTGTCTATCCGGCGAATAGGATTGAGATTGTCTGGAGGTTTGGAGGACATGACGTAAATCTCCACACCACCGACTCCACATAAATGAAATGTTTTTTTAGTCCCTGCTTGACAGAAGAAGATGAGGAATGTGACGAGGCGAGAAAGGAGGAGGAGAAACGAAAACAGGAGAAGAAAAGGGAAGGGAGCAGGAGGAGGAGATAAAAAGGCTCCTGTCCGACGGGAGGGCATACCGGAAAAATGAAACTGTGCTCTTGAAAGCCGATAAAATTCGTGCTAAAATTATCTGTGCAGTAAATGGTATGCGGTATCCTGCCGGTGTGAAAGGAACCGGGGGGCCGTCAGATTTGAATCGTATTACGGGGGGATTGACATGAAATTTCTGGTAAACCGAAAACTTGCTACCCGCATCAGCATTATCACTACGGTGATTACCTGCGCAGGCATGCTGCTTTTATGGTTTGTCGTGTCGGGCCGGACGGCCGCCATGGTGGAAGGGAACATTACCAATCAGATGGTTGACGCTGTGGAATCCAGGGCTTCAATCATTAATGACTACGTAGCTTCCGCAGAAGAATATATGGCGGCCTTTGCCCTTGGAAGCGAGGTCCGTGAGCTTCTTTTGAATCCGGAGGATCCGGAGCTTTGGCAGAAGGGGCAGAAGTATACGGAGGACTTTGCCGCAGTCAAGGGAATTTTCGAGGGCCTTTATATCGCAACCCCGGAGACGAATGTTTTGACGCATACTTCCAGGGACGCCGTCGGGATGACTACCCGGAACGGAGATTCCCTGAAGGAATTTCAGAATACCATTTTAGCCCGGCCTCAGCTTACGAATCTGGGAATTATGAAGTCGCCGGGAACCGGAAGCATGATCCTTTCCATGTATTTCCCGCTTTTTGAAGGCGAGGAATGCATCGGCTACGTGGGGGCCGGCGTTTACGCCAGCCATTTAATGGATGCGCTTTTGAATCTGGATCTGAAGGGGCTGCCCCAGAGCGAGTATGTGTTCCTGAACGTGGAGACCGGCACCTATCTGTATCATTCGGATGAGGAGCTGCTGAATACGGAGACCACGGACAGCGGATATCAGGAAATCCTGGAACGGATCCGGTCTGACGGAAGCACGGAGGCGGGCACTTATTCTTACCGGGATGAGAACGGGGTAAAGCAGCTGGTGGTTTATAAATATCTGAAGGACCGGAACTGGGTCTTCATGGTCCATGACGATGCGGCGGAGGTTTACGGAGAGGTGCTGACGGTGCGCATTACGGTGGGGATCCTGTGCGCATTGGTGACAGCAGTTATTATACTGGTGACTCTGTTCATCCTGCATCGGGAGGGCAGGGAGCTTATGGCTGTGGAGAGTGCGATCGGGCGTCTCGGCAATCTGGAGCTCTCCGTTGACCAGGGCCTGGAGGCTTTTTATGGCAGAACGGATGAGATCGGCATGATTGCGCAGACGGTCCATCATGTCTGTGACTGTCTGCGGAAGACCATTGACGACGTAGGCCGGATCCTTGGGGAGATGGCGGAAGGGAATATCGCCGTGGACGTCACGAAGAACGAGGATTATTATATCGGCGATTTTAAAGTCCTGGCCGAAAGCCTGAAAAGCATCCGTACCCATCTGATGAATGTCATGAGCGATATTGCGGACATCGCTAATCAGGTGGGAAGTGGTGCGAACCAGGTGTCCACAGGCGCCCAGGCGCTGTCTCAGGGTGCCATGCAGCAAAAGGTTTCCATGGACGGCCTGGTATCGAACATTACGGACATCACGGAGCAGATTCAGAGCAGCAAGGTCCGCTGCAGCGACGCCAGTGACCTGGTTGACAAGGCTACGGGCTATGCGGCTGAGGCCGACAAGAAAATGGAGCAGCTGATTACTGCCACTACCAATATTGACCAGTCCTCGGCCCAGATCGGCAGTATTATCAAGGCCATTGAGGACATTGCTTTCCAGACGAATATCCTTGCCCTGAACGCCGCAATTGAGGCGGCCAGGGCAGGAGCGGCAGGAAAGGGCTTTTCGGTGGTGGCTGACGAGGTGAGAAGCCTTGCTGCCAGATCCGGCGAGGCGGCGCAAAGTACCGGGACGCTGATCGGACGTTCGCTTCAGGATGTAAAGACGGGGACGGAGTCCACAAATCATGCCATCTCTGCGGTGCAGGTGATCAATGAGTGCATCCGGTCCATCAAGACGCTGATGGATGAGATTGCGCGTGCCAGTATCCAGCAGTCAGAAATGGTTGTTTCGGTAGAGAGCAGGATCCGGGAGGTCTCCGGAGTCATACAGGCCAACTCTGCGGCGGCGGAAGAGAGTGCGGCGGTGTCCAACGAGCTGTCCGGCCAGGCAGAGACCTTAAATCGGCTGATCGGCCAGTTCCGCATCCGGTAAAAGGACCGGATGTGAAAAAAGAAGCTTGAATTTCCGCATTTTGTATTCTGTCGGAAAAGTCAGGAAGAAAACCGGTTTTTTATCCACTAAGGGCTTTCGTGAGAGGGAGTGTATTCTGGTGTGAAAAAAGCCGGTTTTTTCTGTATATTTATAAAAAATAAAAATGCGGAAACTCAGTTAAAGAAGGGCTTGACAATTCCTTGCATAAGTGATTAAATAAACATATGAGCAAATGTTCATATGTTTATTTTTTCGTTATTACAGGAGGATTGTTATGAGGCATACCATGCGGATTTTAGAACGTCAGCCTGCGGACTGCGGATGCGGCCGCGATCACGATTATAAGCATCATCATGAGGATGAAGTCTGCGGATGCGGCCATGACCACAGCCATAAGCATCATAATGAGGACGAGACTTGCGGATGCGGCCATGAGCATCATAATGAGGACGAAGCCTGCAGATGCGGTCATGACCACGGCCATAAGCATCATAATGAGGACGAAGCCTGCAGATGCGGCCATGATCACGGCCATAAGCATCATAATGAGGACGAGACCTGCGGATGCGGCCATGATCACGGTCATGAGCATCGTCATGGAGACGGTCATGTTTATCGGAAGCCTGCGGAGCAGATGCCCGGCGGACGGCGTGACAGATCCATTTATTATTTGGAAAATCTTGGCTGTGCCAACTGTGCGGCGAAGATGGAAGAGAAGATCGGAAGGCTTCCCGGAGTGGCGTCCGCTACGATCACCTATGCGACGAAGGAGCTTCGCCTGGAGGCGGAGGATCCGGAGGGGCTGGCGTCCCGGATCGAGGCAATCTGCACTTCCATTGAGCCGGACGTGCGGGTGATCTATCAGGGAGGCGGGAAGCGGAATGCGGTCCGGGCAGGGAAGAAGGAGGAAGCCTCTGAAAAGCGGGAGGGAGTAAAGACGCTGGCTGTCCTGGTGTTTGGTGCGGCGCTGTTTGCGGCCGGCCTTATTCTGGAGCATGCCGGCGCTCCGGTCCTGGCGGTGCTTCCGGTCCATGTGGCGGCTTATCTGCTTCTCGGTGTGAGGATCCTGTGGACGGCGTTTCGGAATTTGACAAAGGGCCATGTGTTTGACGAAAATTTTCTGATGAGCCTTGCGACTTTGGGGGCTTTTGCCATCGGCGATTATCCGGAAGCGGTGGGGGTCATGCTTTTTTACCGGATCGGGGAGTTTTTTGAGGAACGGGCAGTTGCGAAGAGCAGAAGCCAGATCATGGATGCGGTGGATCTTCGGCCGGAGGTGGTGAATCTGGAAACTGCGGAGGGGCTTCGGGTGATCGGGGCAGAGGAAGCGAAGGTGGGAGATCTTCTGCTTGTGCGGCCGGGCGATCGGATTCCCTTGGACGGCGTGATTGTGGAGGGGGAGAGCCGGATCGACACATCTCCCATTACCGGGGAGCCGGTTCCGGTCCGCCTTGGAGCGGGAGACGCAGTCACCTCCGGCTGTGTCAATACTTCCGGGCAGCTTAAGCTTCGGGTGGAGAAGGTGCTGGAGGAATCCATGGTTACCAGGATTCTTCAGTCGGTGGAAAATGCGGCGGCCAGCAAGCCGAAAATGGATCGGTTTATCACCCGGTTTGCCAGAATTTATACACCGGTGGTGGTAGCCATTGCCGTTTTGACGGCCGTTCTCCCCTCTCTGGCGACAGGAAACTGGGATTACTGGGTCTACACGGCCCTGTCGTTTCTGGTCATGAGCTGCCCCTGCGCTCTGGTGCTCAGTGTGCCGCTGGCGTTTTTTTCCGGGATCGGGGCAGGCTCCAGGGAGGGAATCCTGTTTAAGGGCGGTCTTTCCATTGAGGCCATGAGCACGGTGAAGGCCGTTGTCATGGATAAGACCGGCACGGTCACGGAAGGAAATTTCATAGTTCAGGAGATTGTTCCGGCGAAGGGCGGAACGGTGGGAGAGCAGGAGCTCCTTGCCCTTGGCGCCGGATGTGAGCGGCATTCGACCCATCCCATTGCGGCCAGCATCGTTCAGGAAGCGAAACGAAGAGGCGCAGTCCTTTCGGAGCCGGAGCGCATGGAAGAGATTGCCGGACACGGGATCCGTGCGTTTTTAGACGGAAGGGAGGTTCTCTGCGGAAACGGGAAGCTTCTGGAGCGGTTTGGAGTGTTTATGGAAAAGACGGAAGCTTCGGCGGCCGGTTCGGAGGTCTTTATTGCGGTGGACGGCGTTTATGCCGGCCGGATCCTGGTTTCGGATACCATTAAGAAGGATGCAGGGACGGCTCTTATAGCGCTAAGGAGGATGGGAGTGAAGACGGCCATGCTGACCGGGGACCGGGAGGAAAGCGCCAGGGCCGTGGCCGGGGAAATCGGGCTGGACGAGGTGCGGGCGAAGCTTCTGCCGGAGGAAAAGCTGTCGGAGCTTAAAAATCTGAGGGAGACCTGCGGTCCGGTCATGTATGTGGGCGACGGGATCAACGATGCGCCGGTGCTTGCCGGAGCGGACGTGGGAGCGGCCATGGGAAGCGGGGCGGATGCGGCCCTTGAGGCGGCGGATGTGGTATTTATGACCTCCGCCATGGAAGCGATTCCCCAGTCGATCCGGATTGCAAGAAACACCAGGCGGATTTCCTGGCAGAACGTGGTGTTTGCCCTGATCGTCAAGGCAGCCGTTATGCTCCTGGGCCTCTGCGGTTTCGCTTCCATGTGGGCGGCGGTGTTTGCGGACACGGGCGTGGCCATGATGTGTGTGCTGAATTCCATACGGATTCTTTACCGAAAATGAAAAGAGACGCAAAAATCCCCCCACCGCCGCATTGGCAGTGAGGGGATCATCAAAAGGGGAGGATAAGTATTTCTTTTTTCTTTGGTACTATCTTAAGTATGCCCGGAAAGAGAAAGCTTATACCTTCTTTTTGATTTTTTTTAAAGAATTTTCCGGATGCTTTTGAAAGGACGTGAAACAAATCGTTTTTCTTCCTGGCTGCCTGCGAAAACAAAATTGCGGAAATTCAGGGAGAGCCCTCTTGTCCCTTTTGGCAAAGCGTATTATAATAAACCGGATGACACTCCGGGGCAGCGGGCCGCTAAGCGGTCCGCAGGGAAGCCCGCCTGAGAGCCTTTGCGGCGGGGACGGAGAAGCTTCAGGATACAGGGGGAGAGAAAAAAGTGGCGGGAATTTCAGATATGACGAAGGGCA
>CATJIW010000282.1 GCA_949740745.1 uncultured Lachnospiraceae bacterium
CATTATTGTCTTCCGCAATAAAATAAATAATTTACACAAAAAGGCGAGGACTTAACTATCCTCGTTTTTTCGCACTTGAAAAATAATAAGAATGAATACCGGATTTCAAAAAAAGGTACATGATTTTATTGTAACGCCGTGGCGGTTTAATCTTCTTCGGCTTTTCCGATTACCTTCCCTGGGCAGATCACGTCGCCGCCGTCCGTCATCGGCCTGCAGGCCGAGGTCCCAGAGAGAAGGCGGGAGGGACGTTTTTCCGTGCCTTCGGATTCTGCTTGACTTTCCGACATGAGTGTCGTATAATGTTTTAAGACAATGGTGTCGGAAAAGGAGGCGGTCATGAATAAAAGAGGGCAGGAAACGAGGGAGCATATCAAACGGTGTGCGTGTCCGCTGTTTGCCGAAAAGGGCTTTAAGCAGGTGACGATGAAAGATGTCTGTGAGGCGGCGGGAGTGAGCCGGGGCGGCCTGTACTGTCATTACGAGAGTACCCGTCAGATTTTTCAGGAGATCATCGGGGATCTGATGAGCCGGCAGGATGATGTGTTTGAGCAGAGGATTGGCCGGGGGGAGCCGGCGGTGAGGATTCTGGACGGGATTCTGGAGGAGTACAGGAGGGAGATGCTGGATGGCCGCTCTTCGTTAAGCACGGCGATTTATGAGTATTTCAGCAGCCCGGACCTGGCAGGCAGGAGGAATGCCCTGTACGAACAATATGTCAGGTCTGCGAATACATGGAAGAAGCTGCTGCAGTACGGGATTGACAGGGGGGAGTTTCGCAGAGTGGAGATTGACGCCGTGTTTGATTTAATCGTATTTTCGTATCAGGGAGTCAGGATGTACAGTAAACTGATGCCGGTGGACGAGAAGATTCCTGCAGGGATAATCAGGGAAATCAGAAAAATATTGGTGAGGAGTGACTGCGATGGCAACGATTTTTAAATGTTTTAGCGGGGAGAAAAATGCATTGATTAATCCCTGCGACACGACGGAGCGGGCGGACGGATTTCCGAAGGTATGCATTACCACGTTTTCCGAGGGCATGATCGAGGCCTTTATCCGGAACAATACGGTAAAGGTCATAGCGCACCTGTATTCTGCAAATGGGGCGGTACCGGTGTATGAAGTCGAATACGGGAACGAAAAAATGGGACTGTTCCTTTCCAGGGTCGGAGCTCCCGCCTGTGCGGCCGGCCTGGAGGAGATCATCGCCCTGGGGGCGGAAAGGATCATACTGTTCGGGTGCTGCGGCATCCTGGACCGGTCTCTTGCGGACGGACGGATCATCATCCCCTCGTCGGCCGTCAGGGACGAGGGAACGAGCTACCATTATATTCCGGACAGCGAGGAGATTCGGGCAGACGGCGCTTCGGTCAAGCTGGTGGCACGGTGCCTTGGGAGGCTTGGAATCCCGTATGTGGAGGGAAAGGTCTGGACCACGGATGCAATTTACAGAGAAACGAGGACGCTGGTGGAAGAACGGAAACGGCAGGGCTGTCTTGGCGTCGAGATGGAAGGCGCCGCTTCCCTGGCCGTTGCGAGGTTCAGGAATATCCCGATCTTTCTGTTTTTCTACGGGGCGGACAGCCTGGATGACGATGGATGGGAAATCCGGGATTTGACGGATTACGGAGTCAGCCATGGCAGCCGCTATATGACAATTGCCCTGGAATGCGGGGTCCTGGCTGCACATTTTGGAGAACCCTGCATAGAGTAAGAAGAGAAGTATAGGCAGTTGCAGAAGCCAGAAATTGCCGAAAAAGAAATGCAGGTGACTGCGAATCTCAAAAGCTTATTGAATATTCTGGCAGTATTTCCGGGAAAAGCCCTCTGCGCCGTGGAAGCAAGACCAGAGAAGGCAGGAGTCCCGAGTGCCTTCTGCGGTTCTGGGCTTGCCGGAACGTTTGGCGCTGCAGGCTTTGGACGGACATATTGCCAGAATATTTCCGCAATTTCGTGTTTCGCAATTACCTAAAAAGAAATGATATGCAAGGAGAGTGTGTATGGATACCGGAACCATGGGAAGTGTAGTTGGAATCACGGTGATCTGTTATCTGGCGGCTTTGGCGGTCCGGGCTGTGCCCCTTGACCGGAAATGGATTCCCGTTATCTGCGGAGTTTTCGGGGGGCTTCTCGGCATCCTGGGATTTTTCACGATGGCGGATTACCCGGCGGGAGACATTTTGTCTGCAGCGGCAGTGGGAATCGTGTCGGGCCTGGCGGCCACGGGAAGCCATCAGGTCTATAAGCAGGTCATTGGTTCCAAAGGAAGCGCAGGAGATCAAACGGGAGGCGGAGAGGGATGAGCCTTCGGATAGAGGAATATTACTGTACGAGAAACGACTGCTACAGGCAGGGGACGAGGCTGGAGAATGCAGAGTATCTGATCGTACACAGCCCTTCCGTCTATCCCGCCGTGATCCGGGCCGTGAGCGGTTCGAACAACTGGTATCAAAGATGGAATAAGCCCGGCGTGGAAAAGCTGGTGCACGGCTTTATTGACGATACGGGGATCTATAGCTTTGCGCCCTATACCCTGGCCTGCTGGCAGATCGGCACCGGCTGGGGTAACAGGCACTGCATCGGCTATGAGCTGTGCGAGCTGGAGACCAAAGCAGAATTTGAACGGGTGTGGAACAACGCCGTCAATCATTATGGGAATCTCTGTAAAAAATATGCGCTGCCGGCAGACCGGGTGATCGGGCATTATGAAGCCCATGAGAAAGGGTTTGCCTCCGATCACGACGATCCGGCTCCCTATTTTCGGCGCTTTGGTAAGACCATGGCAGATTTCCGGAGAGACGTGAGACGGGTTTTGGACGGGGAAGAGATCCCGACGGACGGCACGGCCGTTAAGAAGACCTATGAGCCCTGGGCCCACGGCACGGTGCAGAAATTGGAAAGCGGCGACCAGCTGAATGTGCGGACCGGCCCCGGAATGAATTACGGCCTGCTTTCTGCCTGGCCGAAGCTTGATGCGGGCAATGAGGTGGATGTTCTGGAGCTCCTTGAGAATGACTGGGCGAAGATCAATATCAGAAGCGCGAGGGGCTATGTGAATGCCTGGTATCTGAGGATCGCCGAGGCCGGAACGAACCCGGAGGCTTATCCGGTGTGGGTGGGACGGGTGTCGGGACTGGGAGGGGCGAGGCTGAACGTGCGGACCGGCCCCGGCACTTCCTACGGCCTGCTTCCCGCCTGGCCGAAGCTTGGAGAGGGCAACCTGGTGGACGTGACCGGCGAGAGCGGAGGCTTTTATCAGGTGCGGATCGCTGGCGAACACGTGGGCTGGGTCAGTAAAGATTATCTGGCGCGGGCGTGAACGACCGTATCTTTGCTTTGCCTGGGCTTCCTGAGATTCTGCTTTCTGACAGCTGTTGGTGCGGCCGTTTATGTCCTCAGGCCCGCCGCACCTTGTCAGGAGGCGGAGGAGTCTGCTATAATTCCGGTAGAGCGGCAGAAGATGCGGGAGAATGGTTATGGCAGAGAACAAATATTTTAAACAGGCGCTTTCGGACTTTATGCTGGATGCGGCCGGAGGCGGGGCGGTCCGCCATCTCGTGAAGCAGGGCCTTACGGCGCGGCAGATCATGGGGCGGCTGGACTTCCCCCTTCCTTATGAAACGGTGAGACAGATGGCCTGGGAGGCTCTGGTGGAACAGAGGAGAGTCCTTCTGGAGGAACCGGGAACGGGGAAGCCGGCGGAGAAAGCCGTTTATATAAAAGAGCAGGGAGAATTCGGAAGGACGAGCTTTCGGCGCATTCTGGTTTCGGAGGAAGCCTGCGGGCGGACGAAATGGAGAGAGGCCGAATACGGGAAGGAGGAGGGGAGGGCGTTTTATCTGCACCTGACGAAGGCCTGCGGGGAGAACGGGCAGGAGACGGCTTACGCATCCTGTGATTTTGGCCTCCTGCAGGCGAAGGATCCGGAACGGTACCGGAGGCTTTTGGAGGCTTTCGGCGGGAGAGGGCGGGAGTACGCGGAGGGGCTGCCCTGGCCCAGGAGCCGGGTGTATCATTGTCTGGATACCCGGTTTTTGGAAATCCTTCAATGCCTGCTTGAGCAAAAACAGTATGAGGGGGCCTGCTGGTTTTTGAAGACGGGAGAGAAGCTGGTCATGAAATAGAAAACGTCCGGACAAATATCCTTAAAAATCGTGAACAGGCGGAAAGAAAGCTTCCGCCTGCCCATTTTTTTAAGACCTTTTTGGTTCTGTTCAGTTTAATTCTGCGATTCTGGTGACGGCTACGAAGATTTCGGAAACCTTGTACCAGGTCCTGAAATCCACGACTCCCGTCTGGGGAAGGCCGAAGACTGACTGGAATTTTTCCACAGTATTTCTGGTGTTTTCTCCGTAAATGCCGTCGGGGACCAGGGACGGGATGGAGGAGTAGACGCTGGCGATGCTGTTTAACTGTTCCTGGAGCTGCCGGACTTTCGGGCCGTTTGAA
>CATJIW010000283.1 GCA_949740745.1 uncultured Lachnospiraceae bacterium
AATTTTCATCCGGGCGTTTTACTTTATTTCGTGGTGCTGCCGACTCTATGTTTTTCGGCGCTTTCGGTTTATTACACCTGGTACAAATTAAAAAAGCCCGTGCTGCTGCTTTTAAAAGACAGCCTGCAGGCTGTATCTAAGCCGCCCAGGCACAGAACTGAAAAAAACAGAGAGCTTTCCTTTATAGAGGATTTAAAAAGGAATACCCTGAAATCTAAAAAGGCACTTGTATTTTTCATTATTTTTGCTTCGTTTTGTTTTTCAGCCATGACACAAATGTCGTTTAGCATGAAAGATTTATCGAGTGAAATGATGGGTGTGATGATGTTGGTTATCGGGCTTGTATTGGCGTTTACAACTCTGTTTCTTGCCATAACTACGGTAATAAACGGAAATACAAAAGCTATCGCTATGATGAGGGTATTCGGCTATTCGCAGAAAGAATGCTGCAGGGCAATTTTAGGCGGCTACAGACCGATGTCCTACATTGGTTTTGTAATCGGAACAGCATATCAGTACGCATTGCTTCGAATTATGGCGGACATTGTGTTTAAAGATATGGAGGATATACCTGCATATAAGTTTGATTTTCCTGTTATGCTTATTTCACTTGTAGTTTTTATTGCAATTTATGAAATTCTGATGTATGTATATTCCGAAAAAATTAAGAAGATTTCAATCAAGGCAATTATGATTGAGTAACAGGAAAACGCATATGCAAACAGAATGTAAGTATTCTAAACATTTAAAAGGGGGCCATTCAGTCCGAACAGCCCCCTTCGTTTACAGCGGATCACCACTCAATCCCTTTGAACCTGCTAAACTCCTTTTTGCTGATGGCGATGGATTCCAGCTCCGGATATCTGGAAAAATCCTGCTCCAGCGTCATATACTTTACGCCAAGCTCATTTCCCAGATCGATAATCGCCTGAATATCCATAATGCCGGTTCCCACTTCCGTGAAATCCTCCGCATGCTTATACGCCATAAAGGTTTCCTGAGATACCAGGTCCCTGCTCCCCATATTCTTAAAAAGGTCTCTGTCCCCCACCACGGTCTCCGGGCAGTCCTTTTGATGCAGCAGAACCAAACGGTCTTTGTAGCGCCTCATGACCTCAAGCGGGTCAAGGCCCGCACGGTATGCCCAGTATGTATCCAGTTCAAAGTCAACCAGCGCAGGGTCTGTCCGTTCCATAATGATATCCATCATATATTTTCCGTCTACCAGGGCAAATTCATGGCTGTGGTTATGGTAATGGAATTTCATCCCTCTTTCCCTGCACATCTCACCGGTCCTGTTTATGCGCTCGCACTCAAAAAGCAGTTCATCCAGGGTTTCCGGAAACATAATGGAAAGCCCAGGGCTCCACACGCCGATCTCCGCCTGATAATCCAAAAAGGGAGCAATCTCTTCCTCCCTGAAAAGGAGATAGTTCAGATGGGCTGCAAATACAGTTACCCCAAGCTCCTTCAGCAGCGACTTTCCTTCTCTGACATCGAGGCCGATCCCGTTGTTATACCGGCTCGTGGTGTCAAAGGGATAGGTCTCCCAGGATTTATAGCCCATCTGCGCAACCTTTCTCATGGTCCCGGCAGGGTCCTTCGCCAGCTCGTTTCGAACCGAATACATCTGAATACCAATTTTCATAATAATTATTCCTCCGCAATTATCTAAAGTCATCCTTTTTCCAGGCAGACTCCCGTTGTTTCTCTCATAATCAAGTCTGCTTCCAGCAAATACTCATTTTTAGCAAGCGGCGTCCCGTTAATCGCATTCAGCAAGATAGAGCTCCCAATACTCCCCATCTGCTTAAAGTTCTGACGCATCGTCGTAATTCCGGGTATGCTTAAGGTTGCCACCTCCAGATCGTCAAAGCCTATGATGCTTACGTCCTCTGGAATCCTCAGGCCCAAATGCTTCGCCGCATTCACCAGGGCAAGTGCAAAATAATCCGTCAGCGCAAAAAAGGCGGTCGGCCGGTCCGAATAAGACAGGACAGATTTTGCCAGACAATAAGCCGGCTCGTAGTTTAAGGAGTTCACCTGATACACCCAGCTTTCCCTGACCGTAAGCCCATGAAACTGCATGGCCTCTTTAAAGCCTCTGAACCGTTCCCTGCAAAAAACAGAGGCCGGCGAATAGCTCAGGACTCCGATTTTGGTGTGCCCTAAAGAAATCAGATGCTCCGTCGCCTTCATGGCCGCTTTGCGGTTGTCCGTAATTACATAGGGCAGGTTTAATGCCGGATTGTATCCGCAGCACTGGACGATAAAGTCCCTGTTGTAAATCTCCTGAAGCTTTTTCGATACCCTGTCGTCCACTTCCGTGAGGATAAGGCCTTTAAAGAATCCCTCGTTTATCAGGCCGATAATCGGGTCTATGGAATCCTCCGTAGAATATACATAGTTCAGAATCCGATAGCCGGAATCCTGACAGATCTCCGTTATGCCCGACAACACGTTATGAAACAAAACGCTTTGCGGCCCGAAGTTGTAAGACAGGGTCACGATATAGTTCTCATCCATTGCGGATTTCGATTCCTTGCTGCTGTCAATATAATTTAACTCCCTGGCCGCGGCCATAACCCTGTCCCGCGTTTCTTTTGTTACATTTGTTTTCCTGTTTAGCACCCTGGAAACTGTCGCAATCGACACCTGTGCCTTTGTTGCAATATCCTGAATTGTAGCTGCCATCTCTGATCTCTCCTTAACCGCAGGCTTTTCTTATTTTACATTTTTTACAAATATTTTACATTACTTTGACCCCTGCGTCAAGGAAAGCGGCTCTCCTCCCGGACCGCCTAAAAAACCACCTCCCTTCCGGTTTCCGCAGACCTGTAAACGGCGTCCAGAATTTTTGTGACAAGAAACGCCTCTTCCGGTTTCACGAGGGGATCCCTGCCGCAGATAATCGCCTCCAGCCAGTTTTCCGCTTCCAGCTCCCCCGGCTCCTTCTTCTTCCCGCCAAAATATGCCACCGCGCCGGCGTCTGCCAGCACTTCATCGGTCAGCAGGCCATTGTGCCCCCGGTTGATCTCCAGCTGTCCCGCCGGATAGCTCTGCCCATACCGCAGCTCCGCTCCCGCCAGGGTGCCGCAAAGGGTCGTACTGGCCTCCCTAGATTCCTTCAGGTTGATCGCCCAGGCAGATTCCAGGAAAATCGCTGCGCCGTCCTCCATTTTAATGAATCCAAAAGCAGAATCCTCCACCTCGTACTTCTCCGGATCCCAGGGGCCAAACAGATTCCCTTCTGCCGCCTCTTTCCTCTTCCCAAGTTCAAAAAACACGGAACCGGTGACACTTTTCGGATGATAATTCCCCATCAGCCAAAGGGTCAGGTCCAGGGCATGGGTGCCAATGTCGATGAGCGGGCCGCCTCCCTGCAGGGATTTGTCCGGAAACACTCCCCAGGTCGGAACTGCGCGCCGCCTCACGGCATGCGCCTTCGCAAAATAAACCCTGCCAAGCTCCCCTGCCTCACAGCACCTTTTCAGCATCTGCACCTCCGGCCTGAAACGGTTTTGATAGCCAACCGTAAATTTTTTTCCGCTTTTCTTCCATGCCTCCAGCATCCTCTCTGCGTCTTCCGTCCTGTGGGCCATGGGTTTTTCACACATGACATGCTTTCCCGCGGCAAAAGCCGCCACCGTGATGGGACAATGAGATACATTCGGCGTCAGGATATGCACCGCGTCGACCGCTCCGTCCTTCAGCAGCTCTCTGTAATCCGTATATACCTTCGCATCACCGCTTCCATACTGTTTTGCGGCTTCTGCCGCACGCTCTTCCAGCACATCGCAGAAGGCGGTCATCTCACATAATTCCTTTAACCCCGCCAAGGCAGGCATGTGCTTTTTATGCGCAATCCCTCCGCAGCCGATAATACCGATCCTCACTCTTTCCTTCACCGCAATCCCTCCTGGCATTTTTATTCGTAATCGCCGTTTATCCGTAACCGTTTACTCTGTAACTGTTTTTCTCTGCAGCTGCTTTTTACTCTGCAGCCGCTTTTTACTCTGCAGCCGCTTTTTACTCTGCAGCCGCTTCTGATTCTGCGGCCGCCCTCTTATTCTGCAGCCGCTTTCTTTAACTGGTAGTTGAAATACATTTCAGACACCTTGTCCAGCACAACCGCCACAAGAATCATCATTCCCTTCGCAATATACTGATAGTTGGAATCAACTCCCAGTAAATTCAGGATATTGGCGAGAAGCCCCATCAGGCAGACACCGAAAAAAGTCCCAATTACCTTTGCCTTCCCCCCTTTCATAGAAGTCCCGCCAATCACCACCGCCGCAATCGCATCCATTTCCATGCCCTGACCGGCCGTAACCTGCGCGCTCGCCGCCCGCCCCGTCAGCATCATGGCCGCAATTGCCACGCAGATTCCGCCGCAGACATACACCGCCATGGTCGTCTTTCCCGGATCGATTCCCGCAAGCCTGGCCGTCTCTTTGTTTCCTCCCATCGCAACGATATTCCGTCCGAAGATCGTTTTATTGAGAAGGACGTAGGTTATGATGCCGATCACGGTCATAAGGATGACCGGCACCGGCACTGCCCCCGCAAAGCCCTGCCCCAGAAATTTCACCTGTTCGGAAACCCCGGAAATCGGCGCATTTTTGCTGATCACATAGCAGGCTCCCTTATACACCTGCCCCAGCGACAAGGTAACGATAAAGGGAAGCAGGCCCAGGCCCGTCATAATGGAGGAACTGACCAGCCCGCAAAGGGCCCCAAGCGCCAGCGTAAGCGCCGCCACCGCCAGGAAAGGAAGCTGGGTTTCCGTATCCAACAGCGCATATACCACTCCAAGCATACCTGCCATGTAGCCCACGGACAGATCGATATTCCCGGAAGACATAATGCAGGTATAACCAAAGGCCAGGACACAGCTTGTGGAAATCTGTCTTAATACGTTTCTCAGATTCGTCATCCCAAGGAAATACGGAGAAATTACCGAGCAGGCGGCAAACACAAGAATCAACAGCAGCAGCGCTTTGTTATTCAGCAAAAAAGTAATTGTCTTATCCTTATTTATTTTCATCTGTCCATACTCCCTTTACGCTCTATTCCAAATGCATGCCTTACCACCTCATTGACCGCCAGCTCCTCTTTGCTGAATTCCGCACAGATCCTGCCGTCCCGGAACACGTACACCCGGTCCGACATCCCCTCGATCTCCGGAAGCTCCGAAGAAACCATGATCACCGCCATCCCTTCGTCGGCCAGCCCGGCAATCAGTTTGTGGATCTCGCTCTTTGCCCCCACGTCAATGCCTCTGGTCGGCTCGTCCAGGATCAGAATCTCCGGCTTCGTCAGCAGCCATTTTCCCACGATGGTTTTCTGCTGATTCCCGCCGCTCAGGGAACTTACCGCCTGAGTCAGATCCGCAAACTTCACAGACAGCATGTTTACAATATCCCTGACATCCCTTCGCTCCTCGTATAATAAGTTTGTAAGCAAGAAAAACAGCTTACAGACTTATTCTTTTTTGATTAGACAGACGGATAATTCTAAACAGCTTTTCCGAAGA
>CATJIW010000284.1 GCA_949740745.1 uncultured Lachnospiraceae bacterium
ACTCCGTACTCTTTTAAGGAGCCCTTTGAGGGGCGGATGCCGATGACCTCCTCCAGGGTGTCGTAGGGCCGTCCCACCGGGGAAAGCAGTTCGTCCCCGGGCCTCAGATTCGCAGACAGGGCCACGGCGAGCGCATGGGTCCCGCAGGTGATCTGGGGCCGTACCAGGGCCGCCTCGGCGTGGAAAAGGTCCGCATAGATCTGTTCCAGGGTTTCCCGTCCCAGATCGTTGTAGCCGTATCCGGTGGAGCCGGAAAAATGTGCTTCCGCCACCCGGTTTTTCTGCATGGCCGAAAGCACCTTCATCTGGTTGTACTCTGCGATTTTGTCGATGGCTTCAAAACGCTCTTTCAGGGAGCCTTCGATTTCTGCGCCCAGGGCCAGGAGCCGTTTGTCATAGCCCAGGAAGCAGTACAGGTCGTCTAAAGCAGTCATGGTCATTGTATCCCTCTTTTCATAAGAATTTCCGAAAGCGTTTCCAGCGCTTCCTCTTCTGTCCTTTGGTCCAGGGAGAGCCAGTCGGTCTGCTTCTCCCTTTTAAACCAGGTGAGCTGCCGTTTGGCGAAATGCCTGGTGTCCCGTTTTAAAATCCGCACGGCCTCGTCATAATCCGTCTCTCCGTCCAAATAGGAAAGCATCTCTTTGTAGCCAAGGCCCTGCATGGAGACCAGATCCCTTGTGAGGCCCATGGCCTTCAGACGCTTCACCTCGTCCAGAAGTCCGTTTTTCAGCATTTCGTCCACCCTAAGGTCGATCCTCCGGTAAAGCTCCGCGCGGTCCCTGTTTAAGATCACATAGGCGAACCGGTAGGGGGATTCCTTTTCCCGTTCCGCCTGATTGTGTCCGGAAATGGGAGTTCCCGTCTTTTCGTAAAACTCCAGGGCGCGGATGACCCGCTTCACGTTGTTGGCATGGATTTCCTCTGCCGCCTTGGGATCCCGTTCCTTTAAGAGCTCATGCAGATAAGCAGCCCCCCGCTCTTTCGCCAGGGCCTCCAGCCGTTCCCGGTAAGAAAAATCGGCATCATTTTCCGTGAAATTAATATCATACAGCAGGGCCTGAATATAAAATCCGGTGCCGCCGGTAAGAATGGGCAGATGCCCCCGCCTGTAAATCCCTTCCATGGCGGCCTCGGCCATTTCCTTAAACCGGACTACGCAGAAGGAGTCCTGCGGATCCAGCACGTCGATCAGATGATGGGGGATTTCCGCCATCTCCTCTTTGGTGGCCTTGGCGGAGCCGATGTCCATTCCCCGGTACACCTGCACGGAATCGGCGCTTATGATCTCCCCGTGAAACCTTCTGGCGGCCTTCACGGAGAGCGCCGTCTTTCCCACGGCCGTGGGGCCGGTCAGAATCAATAATGGTTTTTTATTAAAAGCCTGTGTCATGTCAGAGGATCCTTTTAAATTTCTTTTCCAGTTCCCGCCTGCTCATGGAAACGATGGTAGGTCTGCCGTGGGGGCAGGCATAGGGATTTTTCAGAGTAAGGAGTTCGTCGATCAGGGCCTCCGCCTCCGCCTGGGACAGGGAGTCCCCGCCCTTCACGGCGGCCTTGCAGCTCATGGAAGCCAGCTTTTCCAGAATCAGCTCGTCGGATTCCAGGGAAAGCTCGCCTGCGAGGCTGTCCAAAAGCTCCAGAAGCAGTTCCTTTTGGGCAATGCCGTAGAGATTGGCCGGAACGGCGCTCACGGCGTATTCCTTTCCGCCGAAGGGCCCGATCTCAAAGCCCATTCTGAAAAATTTCTCCTGAAACCGTTCCAGAATCTCCTCCTCCCTCAGGCTGAGGGTTAAAAGAATGGGAGGGCTCACCATCTGCCTGTAAATTTTTTTGTCGGCCAGCTCCCTCACCAGCCGTTCATAGAGTACCTTCTCATGGGCCGCATGCTGGTCAATGATCAGAAATTCATCCTTATACTGGATCAGCCAGTAGGTGTCAAACAGTTGTCCGATAAACCGGTACCGGGCCCTGGCCTGAGAGGAAAGAAGCTTTTCCTCAAAAAGCTCCAGCTGCCTTCCGTCCGCCGGGGAAGCCTCCTCCGGGAGGGCCGCCGGATGCGTTTCCGAAGCCGTTTTCTCTTCCAAAGTCCCTTTCGTTTCCCCTTCCGGATTTGGCTCCGTCTTCTGAATTTCGCCGGCCACCAAAGGCCCAGCCTGTAAAGCCGGCTTTTCCAAAGACATCGGAGCTTTTTCCGGCTTCTCCGGCGGGGCCGTTTTTACCGAATAAGACTCCACAGACTCCCGAAGAAACCCGGGAGGCTCCACCGGCGGAATGGCAGAGGCGAGGCTACGTCTTACCTCAAAAGGCTCCGGGCCCCGTTCCGTCCGTCCGGAGGGCTTTCCTGCCCGATCTCCCGCTGCTCCCGTTCCGAAAGCAGAGGCTTTTTGTACGGAGCTCCCGCTTTCGGAGCCTTCCGTCCTGCCTGCGGCAGTCCCCGGCTCTTTCGCTGCGGACGCAGGGGACTTTTCCCGTTCCGGTTCCGAAAGGCTTACCTTCTGTATAAATTCCCTTTCCGTAAGCGCCTCCCTCACCCCGTCCCGGATCATTTCGTAGATGGCCTCCTGATTGCTGAACCGGAGCTCCATCTTGGCCGGATGGACATTGACGTCCAAAAGCTCCGGGGCGATCGTCAGATGAAGAACCGTGAAGGGATATTTGTGCTGCATCAGGTAGGAATGATACCCGTCCTCGATAGCCTTGCTGATCAGGCTGCTCTTTATATAGCGACCGTTGATAAAATAATTTTCATAGCTCCTGTTTCCCCTGGAAATAACGGGCTTTCCGAGAAACCCGGCAATTTTAACCTGATCCTTTTCCACGTTGACGGGAAGGAGATTTCCGGCAATATCCCTGCCGTAGATCATATAGATCAGATCCTTCACATTGTGGTTTCCCGCCGTGTGGAGACGGTTCTGGTTGTTCTGGATGAACCGTATGGAAACATCTGGCCTTGAGAGGGCCATCCGCTCCACCAGGCTGCTGATGTAAGACCCCTCCGTCTGGGGGGATTTTAAAAACTTTTTTCTGGCCGGCGTGTTGTAGAACAAATTCCGCACCAGGAACGTCGTTCCCTCCGGGGCGCCGATTTCCTCCATGGAAATCTCCTCCCCGCCGTGAATCAGGTAGCGGGCCCCCGTAAGTTCCCTGGCCGTCTTGGTCACAAGCTCCACCTGGGCGATGGCCGCAATGCTGGAGAGCGCCTCTCCTCTGAATCCCAGGGACGAGACCGTCAGAAGGTCCAGGGCCTCCCGGATCTTGCTGGTGGCGTGGCGCAGGAATGCCGTCGGAATCTGGCTCTTCTCGATCCCGCAGCCGTTGTCCGTGACCCGGACGAGAGAAATGCCGCCGTCCTTCACCTCTACGGTTACCGCCGTGGCCCCTGCGTCGATGGCGTTTTCCACAAGCTCCTTGACCACTGAAGAGGGCCGGTCGATGACCTCCCCCGCCGCAATCTGATTGATGGTCTCCTGGTTTAAAACCTTAATTTCCGGCATATCCTCTCCTCCTCTCCTTTCCACGCCGCAGAGGGCTTTTCCGGGAAGCTTCGTCAGAATCTTTCCGGCAGACTGTGGGGGATTCCGACGCTGCGTCCCTCCAAAGCCTGCTCTTCAAAGCTTGCGGCACCAGGCACTCGTTTTCCCCCTTTTCCGGCGGAATCAGGAAGAAAATCGGTTTTTCTAAGCCGGAACCGTATGAAAGCCGCCGGTACTTAGGGAATTTCGAGCTTTAGCGAAGGAATTCCCTTATGTACCGCTGCGAGCTTTTATGAGCGGAAGCGTGTTCCGGCGTGAAAAAGGCCGATTTTCTTCCGTATTTCCACACATCTCCTTTATTTCCAGCGGTTCCTCAGGCTATTCTGCATCCGATACAGCGTATTCAAGGCATCAATAGGCGTCATAGAAGAAAGCTCCATATCCTCAAGCTCCTTCAGCACATCGTCATCCTTCATAGTGTCAAAGAGGCTCATCTGCTTAAGATCCACCTCGTCCAGCTTCGGCACATGGCTCTTTGGCGGCTTCGCCGCCCCGGCGATCTCACGGGAGCGGGCAGAAATGTCCGCATCCGCCAGTTCCGCCGCCAGCTCCTTCGCCCGGACAAGCACCGGCTCCGGCACTCCGGCCAGGCGGGCTACCTGAATGCCGTAGCTCTTGTCGGCGCCCCCCTTTACGATCTTTCGCAGGAACACGATATCGTCCCCCATCTCCTTGACGGCAATGCAGTAATTGTTGACTCCCGCAAGGATTCCCTCTAACTCCGTCAGCTCGTGGTAATGGGTGGCAAACAGTGTCCGGGACCCCAAAATCTTCGTGTTGGAAACATATTCAATGACCGCCCAGGCGATGGACAGACCGTCGAAGGTACTGGTGCCCCGCCCGATCTCGTCCAGAATCAAAAGGCTGTTTCTGGTGGCGTTTCGCAGAATATTGGCTACCTCCGTCATTTCCACCATGAAGGTACTCTGGCCGCTGGCCAGGTCGTCGGAAGCTCCCACCCGGGTGAAGATCCGGTCACAGATGCCGATTTTGGCCGATTTGGCCGGCACAAAGCTTCCCATCTGGGCCATCAGGCAGATCAGGGCCGTCTGGCGCATATAGGTGGACTTTCCGGCCATGTTGGGCCCGGTAATGACAGACAGCCGGTGATCCCCGTTGTCCAGATAGGTGTCATTGGCGATAAACAGGTCGTCCCGCATCATCCGCTCCACCACCGGGTGGCGGCCCTCTCTGATGTCAATGATCCCCTTCCCGTTGATGGAGGGCCGGACATAATTATACTTTGTGGCCACAACGGACAGGGACGCAAGCACGTCCACCCATGCCACGCACCGGGCTGTCCTCTGAATCCGTTCCACCTGCCCGGCAATATCGTTCCGGACCTGGCAGAACAGTTCATACTCCAGAAGAAAGAGCTTGTCCTCCGCTCCCAGAATGATCTCCTCCAGCTTCTTAAGCTCCTCCGTGGTAAACCGCTCCGAGCCGGTGAGCGTCTGTTTGCGCACATAATGGTCCGGCACCATGGAGAGAAAGGAATTGGTCACCTCCAGGTAGTACCCGAAGACCTTGTTGTACTTAATCCGGAGATTCTTGATGCCCGTCTGCTCCCGCTCCCTCGCTTCCAGCTGAGCCAGCCAGGTCTTCCCCTCCGTTTTGGCCTTTTTCAGCCGGTCCGCCTCTTCGTGGAAACCCTCCTTGATCAGCCCTCCGTCCCGGACGGCAAGAGGCGGGGCGTCCACGATGGCCCGCTCAATCAAATCCGTCAGATCGGTCAATGCGTCCAGCTTCCCGTAAAGCTCCGCAAGAAGCGGCGCATGAAGCTCCTTTAACAGAAGTCGGATGTGGGGAAGCATTTGGAGAGAATTTTTAAAGGCGATCAAATCCCTGGCGTTGGCCGTCTGGTAAGAGATCCGGCCGATCAGCCGTTCCAGATCATAAATGGGATTCAGATATTCGATTAACTCCTCCCTGGTGATATAGGCCCCGTTCAGCTCCTCCACCGCATCCAGCCTGCGCTCGATTTCCTCCCGGTCAAGAAGCGGCTGCTCGATAAAGCTCCGCAGAAGCCTGGCCCCCATGGCCGTCCTGGTTTTGTCCAGGACCCAGAGGAGGGATCCCCGCTTCTGCTTTTCCCGGAGCGTTTCCAAAAGCTCCAGATTCCGTCTGGTGGAAGTGTCGAGGAGCATGTATTTCCCCGAACGGTAGGGCGTCAGCCTGGTAATATGGCTCAGGGAATTTTTCTGCGTCTCCAGAAGATACAAAAGGGCCGCCCCGGAGGCCGTAAGGCCGATCTTGTAATCCTCAAGGCCCAGGCCCTCCAGACGGTCCACGTGGAAATGCCGCTTTAAGGCGTCCCCGCAGAGGTCTTCGTCAAAATAGCGGCTGTCCAGGGCCGTGGCAAGAAAATTCACCCGTCCCTTTAATGCCTCCAAATCCACGCCGGACATATAAAAGGCTTCGTTGCAGATGATTTCCGAGGGCGTGTACTTATAAATCTCATCTAAAAGCGCCCGGATGGAAGAAAGCTCCGTCACCAGAAATTCCCCGGTGGTGATGTCCGTCACCGCCACCCCGAAGGACTTGGCCATATAGACGATGCACATGAGGTAATTGTTCTTCGACTCGTCCAGGGCCTGGCTGTCAAGGATGGTGCCGGGCGTCACGACACGGATAACCTCTCTCCTTACCAGCCCCTTCGCCTGCCTGGGATCCTCCATCTGTTCGGCGATGGCTACCTTGTAGCCCTTTTGGACCAGGCGGCTCAAATAAGTGTCCAGCGCATGATAAGGGACGCCGCACATGGGCGCCCGCTCCGAAAGACCGCATTCCTTTCCCGTCAGCGTAAGCTCCAGCTCTCCGGAGACTGTCTTTGCATCCTCGAAGAACATCTCATAAAAGTCCCCCAGCCGGTAGAAAAGAATGCACCCCGGATACTGCTTCTTAGTCTCCATGTACTGCTGCATCATCGGTGATAACTGTTGTTGGGTCGCCACGTTCAAACCTCTCCTTTGTAGTAGACAATCTTATCATGAACCGGATAATCCCGGATAAACTCTGCCAGAGTGGGCCGTTCTTCGGAAGCCGGGTCATGGATCAGGAAATCCGAAGCGTTTAATTCCGCACCGTCCCCGGTATATCCCGTGATCAGGACCCAGTGGGGACGGTCGTCCTCGGTGAAGCCGCCGATCAGCACGGGAACCCCTCTGCGGAGCTGGACAAGCGCATGCTCCAGATAATTACCGTCCCAGTCCTTTTCATAAGCCTTCGGAAAGCCCAGCCTTCCGTGCTCGTCATAAAACAGCCGCTCTGCCATGCCGTCCGGCGTGGTCGCTATCCCCTCCAGATAAGAATAAGACATGGCAAGGCAGGAGGTGGCACATCCGGCAGAGGCCATGGTCTCATAGCTGTCCCCCAGAGAAAGCTCCCCCCAGCGGGAATCATACTGCTTATAGCCCGGAACGTCCAAGAACACCCGTCCGTCCGAGGGCGGGGCCTCCGAAAGTTCCTCCATAACACAGTAGCCTTCCACCGCCTCCGTCACATGAGGCTTCCGGTAACGGACCCGCACATAGCCGGAAGCGTCCTTCCAGAACACCTGGATGGCATCCCCGTAGGAAACTCTGGCGGCCACCGCCGACTCCCTGTCCGGGCCGGTCCGAATATTCAAAAGGCCGAAATACGAACAGTACATAGTATCCCCGCCGGAAAACCGCTCATAGGTGAGCTTGCCTCCCGCATCCCCGGAGGGGCCGGTATAAACGCCGGGGAGCCGGGAAGAAAGCCGAAGCCGCCAGGGATTCTCCGTCACTCTGGGAGAAAGAGAGCCGAAGCCGGCCGGCTTTAGTACCTCCGCCGAAAACGCCCATACAAGGATCAGCACGCAGGAAAAGAAGACGACCATCAAAGAGACCGTCACCGATGCCCTGCGTTTACTCTCATCCGCCAGAAACCCTCTTATGTCCATAAGCCCTCCTGTTCAGGGAAGCCTTTTTCCCATGTAATAAAATCCCTTCGATTCTGTAAGCACCACCGGAATCAGCCGTCCGAGATCCGAAGCGTCCCCCGGAACATGGACCATGATGTTGTTGCTGAGCCGTCCCGTCACCAGACGCCCGTCGTGGGTGTCCATGCCCTCGATCAGGGCCGTCATGGTCCTTCCCACGTCCTTTCTGCAGACCTCGGAGGAAATCCTCTGGACCTCCTTTAACAGCCGGTCGAACCGGGGCTTTACGATCTCCTCCGGCACCTGGTCCTCCATGGCGGCCGCCGGAGTCCCGGTCCGTTTGGAATAAATAAAAGTAAAGGCGCTGTCATAGCGCACCCGGCGCACCACGTCCAGCGTTTCCTCAAAATCCTCTTCTGTCTCGCCGGGAAAGCCCACGATCAGGTCCGTGGTCAGGGACAGATCCGGAATCTCCCTCTTGATCTTTTCTGCAAGGGCCAGATACTGCTCCTTGTCATAAACCCGGTTCATTTTCTTTAAAATCCGGGAGCTTCCCGACTGGAGCGGCAGGTGCAGATGCCTGCAGATTTTCGGGCAGTCCCGCATGACTCCGATCAGCTCGTCCGATAAATCCTTCGGATGGGAGGTCATAAAGCGGATCCGCTCAAGCCCCGGAATTTTCGCCGCCTGCTCCAGAAGCCCTGCAAAGGTCATGGGAGAGTTAAGCGTCTTCCCGTAAGAATTTACGTTCTGGCCAAGGAGCATGACCTCCACCACCCCGTCCGCCGTCAGGGCACGGATTTCCGAAAGGATGTCCTCCGGCTCCCGGCTCCGCTCCCGTCCCCGTACATAAGGGACAATGCAGTAGCTGCAGAAATTGTTGCACCCGTACATAATGTTCACGCCGGACTTGAAGGGATACTTTCTTTTGGACGGGAGATTTTCCACGATCTGATCCGTGCCCTCCCAGATATCCACCACCATCTGATCTTCCGTATAGCGGCGGAACAAAAGCTCCGCCAGCCGGAAAATGTTATGGGTGCCAAAGACAAGGTCCACAAACCGGTAGCTCTTTTTGATTTTTTCCACCACGGAGGGCTCCTGCATCATACAGCCGCAGAGGGCGATGGTCATCTCCGGATTCTTCTGCTTCAGACGGTTCAAATATCCCAGACGCCCGTAAACCCGTTGATTGGCATTGTCCCGGACCGTACAGGTATTATAGAGGACAAAATCCGAAGCCTCGTCCTGGGAAGCCGTGAAACCGGCCTGCAGAAGAATGCCCAGAAGCTTTTCCGAATCCTTGGCGTTCATCTGGCATCCGAAGGTCTGAATGCAGGCCGTGAGAGGCCGTCCGAGGGCCCGGCTCCGCTCCTCTACCGCCTCCCGCAGACGTTCCGTAAAATATTGCTGGCGGGCCGGCTCCTCCGTCGGCGGTCCCGATTTTAAATCAAGGTGATCTGAATGAATTTCTCTGTACATTCTTTCTCTCTCCTCCGCTGGAAAGCTTCTTTTTTTCGTCATGCCTTGCCGCTTCCAGGATCTGCTACGGGCGCACCTGCCCGTTTCCGTAAATGACGTATTTGGTCGTTGTGAGCGCCGCAAGGCCCATGGGCCCTCTGGCATGGAGCTTCTGGGTGCTGATTCCGATTTCCGCCCCGAAGCCGAATTCAAAGCCGTCCGTAAACCGGGTCGACGCATTGACATAGACCGCCGCTGCGTCCACCTCTTCTAAAAATCTCCGGGCATTGGCATAGCTTTCCGTGATAATGGCTTCCGAATGCTTTGTATTATACCGGTTGATATGGGCGATGGCTTCCGCTATGGAGCCCACTGTCCTGGCCGACAGGATATAGTCCAGATATTCCCGCCCCCAGTCCTCCTCCGAAGCCCTGACTGCCTCCGGCACCAGGGCGCAGACCTCCTCGTCCCCCCGGATTTCCACCCGGTGTTCCGAAAGCCTTCCGGCAAGAACGTCCCAGAGCCTTTCCGAAATGTTCCGGTGAATCAGCAGCGACTCACAGGCGTTGCAGACGCCTATCCTCTGGGTTTTCGCATTGATGATAATATCCGCCGCCATAGAAAGGTCGGCGCTCTCGTCTACGAATATATGGCAGTTTCCCGTTCCCGTCTCAATGACCGGGACCGTGCTGTTTTCCACCACCGTGCGGATCAGGCCCGCCCCGCCTCTGGGAATCAGTACGTCCAGGAAGCCGTTCATACGCATAAGAAGCTTTGCCGCCTCCCGGTCCGGGCTCGTCACCAGCTGGACTGCATCCTCCGGGATGCCGCATTCTGAAAGGGCCTTACGGATCACAGAGGCAATGGCCAGGTTCGACCGGAGGGCGTCGCTCCCTCCTTTTAGGATCACCGCGTTCCCCGTTTTAAAGCAGAGCCCGAAGGCGTCAGCCGTCACATTGGGACGGGACTCATAAATGATCCCGACGACTCCGAGAGGCACCCGCTTCTCCCCGATCAAAAGGCCGTTCGGCCGTTTTTTCATGGAAAGCACCTCGCCCACCGGATCGTCCAGGGACGCCACCTGTCTGAGGCCCTCCGCCATGGAAGCGATCCGGTCCCCTGTGAGGGCCAGCCGGTCCAAAAGCCCCTCGTGCATGCCCCTTGCCCGTCCTGCCTCCAAATCCGCCTCATTGGCCTCCAGGATCTGTGCTGCATTTGCCGAAAGAGCGTCCGCTGCCGCCAGAAGGCCCCTGTTTTTCTCTGAAACGCCAAGACCGGAAAGGACTCCCGACGCCTTCTTCGCCCGTTCTCCCATCCGCAAAAGGGCTTCCTCAAGCCCGGCCGTCCGGCGGCTCACTCCCTTATCCGTTACCAGAATCTGCGGCAGAATGTCAAAGGCTTCGAAGGAAACCCTGTCAAAGATCTGGCACTCATAGGCCAGGGCCGCCGTGATCAGATTTGGGTGGACTTCCAGATATCTGTCATAAAAGCCGCCGCCATAACCGACCCTGTGGTGCTCCTGGTCAAAGGCCACTCCGGGCATCAAAAACAGCGCCCGCTTCCCGGACGCCGCCCCGTCGGCCGCTTTTCCTCTGTCGGCCGTTTGGTCCGAAACCACAGAAAGGCCCTGCTTCGGTTCCAGAATGCCGGAATAGCCGGGTTCCAGATCCTCCCGTCCCTCAATCCGGAAAAACTCCATGGTTTCGCCGTCCACCCTGGGGACCGCCACCAGCTTTCCGTCCTCCATGGCCCGCTCCATAATGGGCCAGGTTCTCACCTCGTGGTTGTAATCCACGTAGCAGTAGATTACCTCCGCTTCCCGGTATTCGGGAAGACCGCATACCAGGGAACAAATCCGTTCGCTTCCGGCCTGTTCCGCCTCTTCCCCCAGAGCCTTTTTCCGCTCCCGCACCGTCCGCCGGATTTCCTTTTTCGTCAAGCCGTACCGTCCCATTATGACCCCTTCCTTTTCTTATCCTTCCGCCCGGCTGCCCTCTTAAGCTCCGTTACCGAGCCGTCCGGTTCCAGGATGCTCACCCTGTCAAGCGTCCCCCTCAGATTCCGCCGGATGGCCAGAATATATTCCTGCCTGAGCTTCGCCTGTTCTGCCTTCTCCTCCTCCGTAAGGCCCTCCGCCTTGGATTTATGGTATAACTCATTGATCCGGTTAATGTCCTTCTCCGTCATGTCCACTCCTTCTGCTCTGCCGCCCCTTCAGGCAATTGCGAAACTCAAAATGGTTAAAGCAGCTTCGCAATTGCCTGAAAAATTCACCTTCCCAGGTAATGCAGCAGCGCCTCATAGCGTTCTTTCATTAATTCATAGCCGTGGCGGTAAAAAGCGTCCAAAACCTCCGGCCTCTGCTCCGTCCGGGAAACCACCGGCTCCTTCGGCCGGATGACGAAAAGATGTCCCTTTGCCTCCAGCCGGTCAATGAGATCCATGGTGTGGTTGTAGACGAGGGGCCTTCTGCAGGCCGCCTTCACAAGCTCCGGGTACTCCTTGTATGCCGCCTGGTAAATGGCGGCCGCCTGCCTGGAGAGCCGCTTCCGGTATCCGGCGTTCCTGGTCAGCACCACCACGCATTTTTTATGACCCTGCCGCAGCATTCTCGCCACCGGGACGGAATCGGCCAGTCCACCGTCCATATAGGGAATGCCGTCCACCTCCACCATCTTTGACGCCACCGGCATGCTGCAGGAAGCCCGGCAGATGGAAAGCAGCCGCTCTGAATCCTCTCTGTCGTCCAGATACTCCGCCTTTCCCGTGACACAGTTGGTCACCGTCAGCTCACAGCGGATGTTCGAATGCTTATAGGCTTCAAAATCAAAGGGGTAAATCTCCTTGGGATACTTGTCAAATATCAGATCCATGTCAAACAGGCTTCTTGTCTTAAGTACCCGCCTGACATTGACATACCGGCTGACCCTGTCCGGGGGAATGATACAGTTTCTGGTCCGGCCGATCTGCCCGGACACATAGTCGATCCCGTTGCACGCCCCGGCCGACACTCCGATCACGTAAGGGAAATACAAGTCCCTCTCCATCAGAAAATCAAGGACGCCGGAGGTGAAAATCCCCCTGGTTGCGCCGCCCTCCAAAACAAGTCCCGCTTTTTTCATGCTGTCATACACTCCTTGTCAAAACCTCAATACGCCGTCAAATACTCCATCAGGTCAAAATTTTTATTCTTGTGGGCCAAGAACAGGGTGCCCACCGGCTCCCCGTCAAGAACCCGGTAGATATTTTCCACGTCATTTCCGTTGGTGATGACCATGTCGATACCGGCGTCCGTCGCCATCCTGGCCGCCACGATCTTGGCTGACATGCCTCCGGTGCCCACGCTGCTTCCGGTGGTGCCCTTTCCCATTTCTTCAAGGCCGTCCGTGATCTCCGTTACCTCTTCGATAAAAGCGGCCTCCGGATTCGTCCGGGGATCGTCCTCATAAAGCCCGTCAATGTCAGAGAGCAGGATCAAAAGATCGGCGCCGATCACCGCCGCCACAATGGCAGAGAGCCGGTCGTTGTCCCCGAACTCGATCTCATGGGTCGCCACCGTGTCGTTCTCATTGACGATGGGAATCACCCCCATGGCCAGGAGCTGGTCGAAGGTATTTCTGGCATTCTGCCTGGAATCCCCGTTGAGCATGGTGGCCTTCGTCATCAGAATCTGAGCCACCACCTGGTTGTACTCCGAAAACAGCTTTTGGTAAGTCATCATAAGCTTGGCCTGGCCCACCGCCGCCAGCGCCTGCTTCACCGGAAGGGCCTCCGGCCGCTCCATAAAGCCCATGGTCTTTCGGCCCACGGCCCCGGCTCCGGAGCTCACTAACACCACCTCCATGCCCTGATTCCTCAGGTCACAGAGGACCCTCGCCAGCCGTTCCACCTTGTTCAGGTTCAAAAAGCCCGTATATTTGTGAGTCAGCGAAGAAGAGCCGATTTTCACCCCCCCCCGCCGCTTTCCCAGAAGCCTCGATTTTCTGTCCATAATCCGTCCTTATCTCAAATGCCGGCCTTTTTCCTGCAGCCGCCCAACATTTCTATTTTAACAAATTTCCGGTTAAATGGCAAGAATTATAAAAGGAACCGCTTCGGCGCAGCCTTGTTACCGCTCCCGTTCCGTCATCACCATCTCTGCGGTCCGGATCCCGTCCATGGCCGCCGAGGTGATCCCGCCGGCATAGCCGGCCCCCTCCCCGCAGGGATAGATTCCGGAAATATTGCTCATGAACCGTTCATCCCGCTCAATCCGGACCGGCGAAGAGGTCCGGCTCTCCACCCCGGAAAGGACGGCGTCGTACCGGTTAAAGCCTGCGATCTTTTTACTCCAAAGCTCCACGCCCTCCACGATGGCCCGGTTTACAAATTCGGGAAGGATGCTCCGGAGGTTGGCATAGTGACGGGCTCCTCTGGTGTCCGGAAGGACCTCCCCGGGCCCTCTGCTTTCCCGGTCCGCTTTAAAATCTCCGTAAAGCTGCACGGGAACGGCCCCGTTTCCCAGGGCAAAGGCCCGCTCCTCCAGTCTTCGCTGAAACTCCACGCCGGCAAGGGGATGCAGGGTGCCGTCAGGCGCAGAAACCATTCCCTCAGGCCCGCCGTTTCCTTCCGGGACGCCTGTCCCGGGGGATCCGGCGAAATCCTCCGGAGAGACCGTGACAATAATGGCGCTGTTAGCGTTCCTCCCGTCCCTGGCCCGGTTGCTCATGCCGTTAACGGCAAGCCGGCCTATCTCCGAGGAGGCATTGACCACATAGCCGCTGGGGCACATGCAGAAAGAATAGACTCCCCTCCCGTCCGAAGCTCTGGCCGTTACCTTATAGGGGGCCGGCGGGAAGGCTCCGGCAAACCGTTCCCCGTACTGGGCCGCCTGGATCATGGCCTGCGGATGCTCTATCCGAAGCCCTGCGGCAAACGCCTTGGCATGCATAGAAAGCCCTCTGTCATAAAGCAGGCGGAAGGTATCTCTGGCGCTGTGGCCGATGGCGAGGATCAGGTGCTCCGTCCGGAAAAAACGGCGTTCTCCGTTTCTCGTATCCTCCGCAAAAACCCCGGAAAGCCTTCCGCCCGTACACTCCAGGTCCGCAAATCTCGTATGAAAATGGAATTCGGCGCCCAGGCGTTCCATTTCCCGTCTGAGATTCTCAAGGACCGTCTTCAACACATCCGTCCCGATATGGGGCCTGCTGTCATAGAGGATTTCTTCCCCCGCCCCCATGGCGGCAAACACTTCCAGGACCTTCCGTCCCCGGAACAGAGGATCCTTCGTCAGGGTGTTGAGCTTTCCGTCGGAAAAAGTTCCCGCCCCGCCCTCGCCGAACTGGACGTTGCATTCCGTGTCTAAAAGCCCGGTTTTCCAGAACCTTTCCACCGCCGCCTCCCGTTCCCGGACCGGACCGCCCCGCTCCAGAAGGACAGGGGCGGCTCCGGCCTTTGCAAGCATGTATCCGCAAAAAAGCCCGGCCGGTCCCGTGCCCACGATGACCGGCCGATGTAAAAACGGCTTCCCTGTCCCTTTTGGGAACTGGTAGGCCTTCTCTTTAACGATCTGCGCCTCCCGTCCCCGGAGTCTTTTAAGGACCGCTTCCTCCCGTCCATGGACCTCCACATCCACCTGAAAGACCCAAAAGGGAGCCTCCTTCTTCCTGGCGTCAATGGATTTTTTCCTGATGTGATATGCTTTAATCTCCTTTTCCGGGAGACGGAGTATTTTACAGAGCCCCGGAAGAAGCCGCTCCTCCCCTTCCCCGGGCTTTAGTTTCATTCCGATCCGAATCATGGCCTTCCCTGCTTTCCGGCCAGAAATCCGCTGGCCCATGCCCATTGTAAATTGTAACCGCCGCAGTCTGCGTCCACGTCCAGGATTTCCCCGGCAAAAAAAAGGCCGGGAACCAGTTTCGATTCCATGGTATCCGCCTGCACGAAGCAGGTGTCGACGCCGCCGGCCGTCACCTGGGCCTTCGAAAAATCCCCCACCGACGAAATTTCCAGAGGAAACCGGCAGACAAGCTGGAAAAGCTTCCGCTTCCGTCTCTCCTCCAGCCGGCCGGCCGGGGCGCGGAGGGGAATCCCGGCCCGTTTCAAAAGCACCGCCGCCAGCTTTTCCGGAAAAAGCCCGCAGAGAATCCGGAAACACTCCTCCTCCCCCGAAAAGGCACGGGAAAGAAGCGCTTCTCCCTGCTCCCTCCCGTACTCCGGCAGAAAGTTAAGCTCCGCGGCTGCCGGCTTCCCCTCCGAAAGGGCCCTGGCGGCATAGCGGCTCACCTGAAAGGCCGGAATCCCGGAGACGCCGTACTCGGTAAGCTGAAG
>CATJIW010000285.1 GCA_949740745.1 uncultured Lachnospiraceae bacterium
GTAGTTGAAGCTTATTTAGGAAAGAGTGAAGACGATGTTGCGGATTAATTCGATGAATACATATTACGGAAATATCCATGCTCTGAAGGGCATTGACTTCGAGGTCAATGATGGAGAGCTGGTTACGCTGATCGGAAGCAACGGAGCCGGGAAGTCGACCACTCTTCTTACCATCGCAGGGGTGTTAAAGGCCGCCTCCGGGAGCAGGATAGAGTTTGACGGGCAGGATCTGACCCGCATGTCCCCGCCCCAGATCGTGAAGCTGGGCGTGACCTTGAGCCCGGAGGGCCGGGAGGTGTTTCCGGAGCTTTCTGTAGAGGATAATCTGAAACTGGGCGCATATTGCAGAAAAGACGCGAAGGAAATTCAGGATTCCTTTGCCTATGTGTACGACCTGTTCCCACGGCTTTTAGAAAGAAAGAAACAGCAGGCGGGAACGCTTTCCGGCGGTGAGCAGCAGATGCTTGCCATCGGCCGGGCGCTCATGAACAAGCCGAAGCTCCTGATGCTGGATGAGCCTTCCATGGGCCTTGCGCCCAATCTGGTGCTGGAGATCTTCCGGCTGATCAAGGAGATCCATAAGCAGGGGACTACCATCCTTCTGGTGGAGCAGAATGCGAATATGGCTTTGAAGATCGCAGACCGCTGCTACGTCCTTGAGGTCGGATCCGTGAAGTTCAGCGGGGACGCAAAGGAAATGCAGCACAACGACGAGGTGAGGAAGGCTTATCTCGGCAGTAAGTAAGGGAATCCGGAGCATCGGATCCGGACAGGAGAGCGTTATCTCCTGCAGATAAATGCCTGCAGGCATTTGCGAAATGCGGAATGATCGAAATGTTCAATGAATTTTGGGGTTTCGCAGACGCTTAATAAATAATTGAAAAAGGAGAACATACGATTATGGCAAAGTACAATGAAAACAAGCCGGTACATACCGGGGATCCCGTGGTAGAGATGAAGCGCGCCTGCATCGAGCACCGCGCATACTGGATGGCGCTGCTTCTGGATGAAGTGAGAAAAGCAGGCGGCGACATGGAGAAGGTGGGACGCGCCGCCATCAGACGCTGTGGCTGCTTCCAGATTGACGAGAACTTCAGGGATAAGATGACGGACAAGACGAGCCTGAAGGAATTCGGCGATCTCTTTATGGCAGAGCCGGTCGGCTTCGAGAATAAGGCCGTGGAGATTTCGGACGATGTCATGCATGTGGAAATGCATTACTGCCCGCTTTTAAGCGCCTGGAGAAAGCTTGGCTTCTCAGACGAGGACTGTGCCCTGTTCTGCGATATCGCCATGGAAGGCGACAGGCAGTTTGCGCAGGATATGGATTGTGAGTTCTCCCTGCCGAAGAAGATCGCCGACGGTGACGACTGCTGTGATCTCTGCTTTACGAGAAAGAAATAAAGAAAACCGGCAAAAGGACCGGGCGGCCGTGAGGCCGTCCGGTTTTTAATTGACAAAAAAATTCTTTGCTGATATGATTAGAGGTGGAGTATCATGGTTGTTTGTTGGGAATAGAACGGACAAAGGGGGAAATCGGGGGAATCGTATGGGGTTAGAAAAGAATCTTTTTGAAGAGATGGAGGCTCCGTCTTTCCATGTCGGTCCTGCAGTGATCTATACGGGACGCATGAGACGGGAAAAGAACTGGGAATGCCAGCCGCATTTTCACGAGTGTGCGGAAATCCTCTTTTGTGTTGACGGCACGGGAACGGTGTGGATTGAGGGAAAGGAGTATGCGATCGGTCCGGGAGACATTGCGATTTTTAATCCGTATGTGTCCAACGCTTCGGGGAGCTGTCTCGGGAAAGAGCTGGAATTCTTTTTTATGGGGATTACGGACTTCTGCTATCCGCCCTTTTCTTATAATACGCTGATGCCGGAGGCGGTTCCCGTGTTTTCGTCGGGGCCTTATAAGAATCAGCTTGCGTTTTATTTTCAGGAGCTTTTAAGGGAGACCTCCAATCCGGAAATCCTGTATATGCCGGCGGCTTCGGCGCTGGCCAATGTGATCGCCGTTCAGGTGCTGCGGATCCACCAGTTCAACAACCTGATGGAAAAAAACAGAGCGGAGGCCAGATGCCACAGCCATTTTATCAAAGACTACATTGACAAAAATTACCGGCAGGCCATTAATCTGGACACCTTGTCCGAGGCCTCCTATATCAGCAAATCCTATATCAGCCATCAGTTTAAAAAGGACATGGGCATGTCGCCCATTGATTACCTGATTAAAAAGCGGATTGAGATCGCAAGATATCTGCTGCTGAACACGGATTATACGGTAACGGAGGTGGCCAAGCAGGTGGGCTATGACAATCCGCTTTATTTCAGCGCATTGTTTAAAAAGCATGCGGACATGTCTCCGACAGAATATCGGAAGACCTACCGGCAGGAGCAGGAGGACGGAGTTATATCGTATGTAAAATAGACAATTAATTGCCGGACTCTTTCCCTGCAGTTTGCGGCTTTGCGATTCTCTGTCATGTAAACAGGTAATTGCAGAGCTCGAAAATTTTTAAAAAGTCTGGCAATATTTCCGGAAAAGGCCCTCTGCGCCGTGGAAGCAGGACCAGAGAAGCCAGGAGGGACTCTTTCCCGAGTGGCTTCTGCGGTTCTGGGCCTGGTGGAATGCCTGGCGCAGCAGGCTTTGGACGGACATATTGCCAGACTCTTGGCAGTCCTTATTATTATCAATCCTCCAGCGTAATCACCCCGTGGGTATATTCATTTTTCATCCGGCAGCCGTATTTATGAAATACTACGGTCTGGTACAGGCCGGCGGCAAAAATTTCCTGGCCCAGCATATCGAGCCCGACGGCGGGAAGCCGTTTTTGGGAATCGGCCATCTTGGTGAGCAGGGGCAGGCCGCCGTTGTGCTTGATGCTCTTAAGAAGAGGGGAGGCAGATTTCCGGAAACCCAGGACCCTGGCATAAGGGACAAAGTCGTTTTCCTTGTAGCGGACGAAGTCGTCCACCTTAATGTCCAGAAGGATATGAAGCAGGGCGCGGCTGATCCTTGTCCTTGTGTACTGGCGGCATTTGACCGCATCGATAAAGCCGGAGAAGGTGGAAGCTCCCGTAAGCTGGCTTTTGATCCGGTTTTCCAGATCGGAGGAGACATCCAGATAGTCCGTCAGGTCGCTGTTCCTTGCGGACAGGAGCTTGTACAGCAGCATGGAGGAAAAATCATCTGCGAGAATGGGAAGCCTGGAGCCGTAATTTTCGGACATGACCAGATAAGCCTCCCTGGGAACGCAGGAGCGGACGGTCTTTAACGCCTGAGTCGTGGCCTGAGAATCGGAGCTTTTCGACTGGAACACATGGCGGATGGCCGAGGAAGAGCAGAACGGCGCCGACAGGGTTTTTGACAGGTAGTCGCTGCTTCGCGGAATTGTTATGGGCCGGATCCCGGAACGCCGTCTGGACAGCGCTTTGATATACTCGATTCCCAGAATGTTGTTGGGAGCGGATATCAGTGCCTGGATCTGGTCCACGGGGGCCGGAGCGGTTCCGGGAGCGTATTTTGTCAGATAAGTGATCAGGGCCTGCCCCCTGGCCGCCGGATAGCTGGAGCCCTCCGCCATGAAATGCTTAACCAGAGAGGGGAAGGGTTCCGGTTCTTCGGATAAAAGGGAAGCGACAAAGGAAAGGCAGGAAAGGTTTCCGCTTTCGCTTCCAAAGCATAAATAATCCACCACGCCCAGCTTATCCAGAAGGGAGACGGCTCCGGTGGCGAAATATTCGGCACTTCCGGTGGCGAAGGGAACCGGCAGTTCCAGGACCAGGTCGGCTCCGGAACGCAGGGCGATGTCGGTCCGCAGGTATTTGTCCATGCAGGCAGGCTCTCCCCGCTGGACATAATGGCCCGACATAACAACGACACAGTAGTCTGCCCCGCATATTTCCCTGGCTTTTCGAATATGATAAGAATGTCCGTTGTGAAATGGATTATATTCCGTGATCAGCCCTACGACTTTCATAAACAGGCACCTCCCTTTATTCCCTGTCTTTTCCTTTATTTTATGACAAAAAACAGAAAATGACAAGAGATTTCTTTTTATTTACAATAAAAATATGATTCCCGTCTTCTTCGTTTTCCGGGAAAATTTGGCTTGTGAAGTGAAGGGGAATGCGCTATAATAAAAGTTATGGAACGCCTTCGGGCGATTAAGGAATACCTGATACGAAAGGAGCCACGATCATGGCATTTATTGACACCATCAAAGCAAAAGCGAAAAGTGACAAGAAGACCATCATCCTGCCGGAGTCCATGGACAGAAGGACCTTCGAGGCGGCGGAGCAGATCCTTGCGGAGGATTTTGCAAACCTGATCATTATCGGAACGCCGGAGGAGGTCGCCGAGAACAGCAAGGGGCTGAACATTTCCGGTGCGACCATCATCGATCCTCATACCTACGAAAAGACCCAGGAGTACATAGACCTGTTTGTTGAGCTCAGAAAGGCCAAAGGCATGACGCCCGAAAAGGCCAGAGAGACCATTTTTAACGATTACTGCTATTACGGCTGTCTGATGATCAAGGCGGGACATGCGGACGGGCTGGTATCCGGAGCCTGCCACTCCACGGCCAATACGCTTCGTCCCTGCCTGCAGATCGTAAAGACGAAGCCCGGCACGAAGCTGGTATCCGCCTTTTTCCTGATGGTGGTTCCGGACTGCGACATGGGAGAGGAAGGGACCTTCGTATTCTCGGACTGCGGCTTAAACCAGAACCCTTCTTCAGAAGAGCTGGCGGCCATCGCAGGCTCTTCGGCAGAATCCTTCAGGCTTCTGGTGGGCAAGGAGCCCAAGGTTGCCATGCTGTCTCATTCCACCAAGGGAAGCGCAAAGCATGCCGACGTGGACAAGGTAGTCGAAGCTACCAGGATTGCAAAGGAAGCATATCCGGACATCAAGCTGGACGGCGAGATGCAGCTTGACGCCGCCATCGTTCCCAGCGTGGGCGCTTCCAAGGCTCCCGGCAGCGAGGTGGCGGGACAGGCCAACGTCCTGATCTTCCCCGATCTGGATGCGGGCAACATCGGCTACAAGCTGGTGCAGAGGCTGGCGAAGGCAGAAGCCTATGGTCCCATGACCCAGGGCATTGCGGCTCCGGTCAACGACCTGTCCAGAGGCTGCAGCGCCTCCGACATCGTGGGCGTGGTCGCCATCACCGCCGTACAGGCTCAGGCTCAGTAAGAATACATATTCAAGAACATAGTGGTTGACAAAACGACGGCGCCTGTGTATAATGGTACAGGTGTGTTAGGAGAATACTATGCACATTCATTTATCGGACTCTCTGACCGGCGGGCAGGAGACCAGGGTTTATGAGGCGGAATTGGGATTTGACCTGTTTGATGACGGCGTAAACCGTTATCCGGTGGTCCGGAAGGAGCCGGTTCGGCTCCGGATCACAAAAACAGGAGAGAAAAGGCTGCTTTTTGAGGCGGAGGTTTCTTTTTCCCTGTCGGTGCCCTGTGACAGATGCCTGGAGCCTGTGACGGTCCCGCTTTCTTATGAGGTAAGCCGTGAGGCGGACTTTAAGGAAGGGGCGGAGGAAGAGGAGGCGTATCTCGCAGAGGGATATACGCTGGATGTGGATGCGTTGGTCCGCGACGAGCTGTTCATGCACATGCCTGCGAAGGTTTTGTGCAGGGAGGACTGCAAAGGAATCTGCAATCGATGTGGAGCAAACCTCAACCAGGGGGATTGCGGCTGCGACAGGACGGAGCCTGACCCCAGGATGGCGGCAATCCGGGATATTTTCCGGGACGCGAATCAGTAGTATAGGAAAATATGGATTAAGGAGGTGTGTAAAGCCATGTCGATCTGTCCGAAAAATAAACATTCCAAGGCCAGA
>CATJIW010000286.1 GCA_949740745.1 uncultured Lachnospiraceae bacterium
CCGAGTGCCTTCTGTGGTTCTGGTCTTGTTGGAACGTCTGGCGCAGGAGGATTTGGACGGACATGCGGCCAGAAAGTTCCCGCAATTTCACGTTTCGGAAATGCCTGGGCAGGAAAGGATCAGGAGTTTGCGAAATTCAAACATTCATTGAAGCTTCTGGCAGTATATCCGGGAAAAGCCCTCTGCGCCGTGGAAGCAAGACCAGAGAAGGCGAGAGGGACTCTTTCCCGAGTGCCTTCTGTGGTTCTGGTCTTGTTGGAACGTCTGGCGCAGGAGGATTTGGACGGACATACAGCCAGAAGCTTCCCGTAATTTCAGGTTTCGCAAACGTCTGAAAACAGGAAAAGAGAGGAGATTTCATGAGATATAATTGGAGCAATATCACCTTGATCGGCATGCCGGCCGCAGGAAAGAGCACGGTCGGCGTGCTTCTTGCAAAGCGTCTGGGCTATAAATTCTTGGACTCGGATCTTCTGATTCAGGAGAAGGAGGAGCGGCTTTTGAAGGAGATCATTGCCGCCGAGGGGCTGGAGGGCTTTTTGGCAATCGAGGAACGGATCAACCGGGAGATCAAGACAAATCGGACGGTGATTGCGCCGGGAGGCAGCGTGATCTACGGGGCTTCGGCCATGGAGCATTTTAAGGAAATCGGGACGGTCGTCTATCTGAAGATCAGCTATGAGGAGCTGGAGAAGCGGCTGGGGAACTTGGTGGACCGGGGCGTGGCCTTAAAGGACGGAATGAGCCTCAGGGATCTGTATGAGGAGCGGATTCCGCTTTATGAAAAATATGCGGACGTTACTCTGGAGGAGGCCGGAAAGTCCGGAGGCCAGGTGGTTGACGAGCTGCGGATGCTGGTGGAGTGAGGATGAGAGTGCCTTCTCTGGTCTTGTTGGAATGCCTGGCGCAGGAGGATTTGGACGGACATACTGCCAGAAAGTTCCCGCAATTTCACGTTTCGGAATGGCTTAGACAGTAAAAGATCAGGCGTTTGCGAAACTCAAACATTGAATGAATAATCTGGCAGTGTATCCGGGAAAAGCCCTCTGCGCCGTGGAAACAAGACCAGAGAAGGCGTGAGGGACTCTTTCCCGAGTGCCTTCAGCGGTTCTGGGCTTGTTGGAACGTCTGGCGCAGCAGGATTTGGACGGACATACTGCCAGAATATCCAGGTCATTTCGTGTTTCGCAAACGTCTGTAGGAAAAGATAAGGAGAGGAAGAGAAAAGGGACGCACCGGCGTCTTCCTGTGAAAGGGAAGCTGCCGGTGCGTCCTTTGTGTGCGGCTTTACGGGCAGTTAATAGCTTCTGTCCGCAAAATAGGGCGTTTCCATATATTTTTTCACGTCGCTGATCTGATCGTAGTTGCCAAGCGCCCACATTAACTTCATCACAAGCGATTCCGTCGTCATGTCGCCGGCTACGATTGCGTTCTGTTTCGCAAGCTTCTGGCCAACCTCATAAATGTCGAGATCAATTCCTTCATAAACACACTGGGTGGTAATCACCACTGCAAGCCCGGCTTCCACCAGCTCGTGCACCTTGGATACAATGTCATGATCCACGTTGGGGATTCCGCCGATTCCGAAGCTTTCAATGATGACGCCCTTATAATGCGTCTTGATAAAATCGAAAATTTCGGTTCCGATGCCCGGAAAGATTTTCAGTACAAAAATATTCGGGCATAATTTCGTGGCGATGGAAATTTTTCCCGTGACCTTAGGCTTAAGTTTCTCCCAGTGATCGCCGTAGGTCAGCGCTTGATTGTAGGTGATTCTTCCCAGCTTGATTTCCGCAATAATGGGGAAATTGATGCTTTTGAAAGCGTCCGCACTTCTGGTTTTCACTTTCATGGCGTGGGTGCCGCTGATAATGGAGCCGTCAAATGCGATATAAACACCGACAATGTCCTCACAGGCAAAGCGGATTGCGTCGGAAAGATTTTTCTTCGCATCTGTATACAGCGCCTCAATGGGAATCTGAGAACCTGTGATTACGACGGGCTTCTCCAGATTGCTCAGCATATAAGTTAAAGCGGCCGCCGAATAAGCCATAGTATCCGTACCATGACTGACTACGAACCCGTCGTAGTCCTCATAATGGTCATAGATCGCTTCTGCGATTTTTACCATCAGGGAAGGATTCATGTTGGTGCTGTCCACGCTCATGATCGACACGCCTTCCAAATGGCAGATCGCCTCAATTTCCGGAATATAAGACAAAAGCTGCTTTACGTCGATGGACGGTGTCAGTCCGTCTTCCGATTCTGACGAGGCAATCGTGCCTCCGGTAGCAATCAAAAGTATTTTTTTCATTACTCTCACCCCTGCGCTTCTTCCAGTTTTTGATTTTTCATGCTGTTCCTGATCTTATCATCGTTTTTATTGTCCCACATACAGAAGCCGGTAAATCCAAAGATAATTGCGATTATGATACAGGCGAAGTTAAACCACATATATGGGATGTATTCGAAGGTCGCCACACCCAGGATCGTGGCCATATAAATTCCGTTGTCACTCCATGGCACCATGCCTGCGGTTAAGGTCCCGCCGATTTCCGCATTACGCGACAGAATCCTCCGGCTGTATTTCATCTCGTCATACTTGTCGGCCATGATCTTCGGAGTCAGAACAAGAGACACATACATGGCGCTGCCCAGAAGGCATCCTAAAAATCCGACAATGATCGTAAAAATGGTGAGGGTTCCGCCGTTGTTGATTAACGGATAGACTCTCTGAGCGATTGCCTTGATAATTCCCACTTCATCCAAAAGACCTCCGAAACCAAGTCCCATAATAATGATGGCAATGGACCAGAGCATGCTGTTGATGCCTCCGCGGCTTAACAGAGAATCGATAAATTCTACGCCGGTATTCATTTCCAGCTGCGTCCATGCCGTGGAGATGGCCTTGATGGGATCCAGGCCCTGGAAAACGATTCCCCACAGGATGCCAAGTCCCGCCCCCAGCGTGATAACCGGAAGAGAAGGCATTTTCAGAATCAGCAGCCCGATGACGACAATCATGGGTACGAAAGCCAGAAGGCTGATGTTGAAGTGCTCCTGTAAAGAAACCATGACGCCTTCCACCTGGGACATATCCGCAACGCCGCCCCCCAGCATGAAGCCGGCGACTGTAAAGGCAATTGCCGCAACTGCATATCCGATGAAGGTGGTGGGCATGATTCCCTTCACATGCTCGACTACGTCGATATCGGCCATGGCGGACGACAGTACGCAGCTGTCGGAAATCGGAGACAGCTTATCGCCAAAATATGCGCCGGAAAGAACTGCGCCGGCTGTGATCGGAGCCGGAATCCCAAGCCCTGCGCCGATTCCCATCATGGCGATTCCCGCCGTGCCCGCAGTTCCCCATGAGGTGCCGGTGGCCAGAGACGTGATGCTGCACAGGATGAGAGTAGCCAATAGAAAGATAGACGGATGAATGATTTTTAATCCATAATAAATCAAACTGGGAACAATTCCGCCTGAAATCCAAGTTCCGACCAAGGCGCCGATTACCAGCATGATCAGAACTGCGCTCATTCCGTCATAGATGCCTTTGCAAAGGGCGTGTTCCATTTCTGCATAGGAATGACCGTTGATTTTTCCTACGGCCATGGCTAAAAACCACGCTGCTAAAATTGCGAGATGAATTTCAATCCCGAATTTGTTGCACAAAAAAGCCATGATCAAAAAACCGCCTAAAACAATAACGGCCTGAAACAAACTGGGTGTCTTTTTCTGCATTATGAATCCTCCTGACCTTTTTTTTACCGTGTTACAGAATAACTTTGTTGGATATATCCTCTAAACGCAGGTCTATTTTACATTTTTTGGTTAAATCATACAATGTCATGTAAAGCTCTGGTTTTTTTGTTGTTCTCTCTCACTTTGAGAGAAGGGGCTGCCGCTTTTTCGTGGATTTTTGCTTTTCTATTACATTTTACCAAACTCTCATTTTGAGAGCGTGATATCAAAATGAGAGTTGAATAAAATTGATATAATTTATGCGGCAGAAACTATGCAAATTCACGAATTTTTGTGTTTGAATTTCCAATGCTTTCATGTTACACTGTTCTAATATGTGATACTGCCCACTCTGTAACTCAGGCAATTGCGAAGCTGCAGACCACCAGGACTGCTTGTCAGAAGCCGGGGATCGTCAGGAAAGAATCTGGCAATATATCCGGGAAAAGCCCTCTGCGTCGTGTAGGGAAGACCAGAGAAGGCAGGAGGGACTCTTGCCCGAGAGACTTCAGCGGTTCTGAGCTTGCCGTAACGTTTGACTCAGGAGGCTTTGGACGGAGTGCTTGTCAGAAGCCGCGGATCGTCAGGAAAGAATCTGGCAGAATATCCGGGAAAAGCCCTCTGCGTCGTGTAGGGAAGACCAGAGAAGGCAGGAGGGACTCTTGCCCGAGAG
>CATJIW010000287.1 GCA_949740745.1 uncultured Lachnospiraceae bacterium
CCTTCTTGGGGAAGGGATCGAGATTTTCGGGAAGCGCTGTCTGGTCATCGGAAACGGGGAGATCGGAAGGCTGGCCGCCGCCGAGCTGGTGCGGCTGGGTGGGAAGGTGTCCATGACTCTGCGCCAGTACAAGGCAAAGGAGGCCGTGATCCCGGCCGGCTGCCGCGTCATCGATTATCAAAACCGCTGCGAGGTCCTTTCGGACATGGATCTGGTGGTGAGTGCAACGGTAAGCCCCCACTATACCCTGACGAAGGAGCAGGCGGAGGGGAAGCTGGGGCCGGGGGGGAAGGTGCTTATCGATCTGGCCATCCCCAGGGATATCGAGCCGGAGCTTGGGAACCTGCCCGGAATCCGGCTGTTTGACATGGACAGCTTTGACGTGATCAAGTCCGAGGGAGACCGGCGGCAGATCCAAGAGGCCGACGAGATCCTTGAAAAGTATGAGCTGGAATACGAACAGTGGTATGCGTTCCGGGAGTATGTGCCGGTAGTAAAGAGGATCTCGAAAATGGCCGGAGAGGATACGGCGGCGAGGCTCACAAAGGAATTAAGGCAGTACCCTCTGGAGAGGGAGGAGCGGAAGTCGCTTTTAGAGGCCGTTGAGCGGGCGTCGGCCAGGGTGGCGGCGAAGCTTTGCTACGGACTCAGGGAGGACATGGAGCCGGAGCTTTGGAAGCCCTGCCTGGAGGGGCTGCTCCGGTCGGCAGAGGAACTGGAATGACAGAAACGGGGACGGAATATGCGATTTCCTATGTTTGTGGAATTGGAAGGAAGAAAAGCGGTGGTGGCCGGGGCCGGGACGATCGGCACGCGGCGGATCCTGGCGCTTTTGGAGTTCGGGGCCGGAGTAACGGTGATTTCGCCGGAGATTTCCGGTGAGGTGAGAAGCCTGTGGGATGCGGGCCGGCTCCAGTGCGAGCTTCGGGAAGTGGAAGAACGGGATGTGGAGGATGCATTTCTCGTGGTGGCGGCGACGGGCGACAGGCAGGTGAATCACCAGGCGGCGCTCTGGGGCCGGGCGGCGGGGGCGTTTGTCAACGTGGCAGACAGAAAGGAAGAGTGTGATTTTTATTTTCCGGGTATTGCCAGGGAGGGGATTTTGACGGCCGGAGTCTGTGCCGGAGGGGAAGCCCACGGCCTGGCAAAGGAGGCGGCGGCGGAGATCCGAAGGCTTTTTGCGGAGAAATACGGAGCCGGCGTCAGGAATGAGACGGGGAGGAAGCAGGAGTAATGGAGGATAAGAAGCGGGTAATCCGCGTAGGCAGCCGGGAGAGCCGGCTGGCCGTAGAGCAGACGAGGATTCTTTTGCGTAAACTGGAGGAATGCCATCCGGAGCTGACCTTTGAGCTGGTGACCATGAAAACTACCGGGGACATGATCCTGGACCGAAGCCTGGACAAGGTGGGAGGGAAGGGGCTTTTTGTAAAAGAACTGGACCGGGCGTTAAAGGAAGGACGGATCGACTGCAGCGTCCACAGCTTAAAGGACATGCCCATGGAGCAGCCGGAGGGAATGCCCATCGTCGCCCTGTCGAAGCGGGGAGAGGTCCGGGACGTGCTGGTTTATCCGAAAGGCCGGGAGAGATGGAGGCCGGAGTGCGGGAGGCCCTTTGTGATCGGGACCTCCAGCGAGCGGAGACGGCTTCAGTTAAAGGCCATGTTTCCGGAGGCGGAGTTTTCCCTGCTTCGCGGGAATGTGCTGACCAGGCTGGAAAAGCTGGACGAGGGCCGTTATGACGCCATTGTGCTGGCAGCTGCGGGGCTGATCCGCCTGGGGCTTTCCGGACGGATCGACGAATATCTGGATGCGGAGGCCGTGATTCCGGCTGCGGGGCAGGCGGTCCTGGCGGTGCAGGGCCGGGAAGGAGAGGACTATTCCTGGCTGGACTGCATTGATGACAGGCGGGTATGGCAGGAAGTCGGGGCGGAGCGGGGCTTTGTCCGGTATCTGGACGGGGGATGTTCCTCGCCTATTGCCGCTTATGCCAGCACGCAGGCGGATGGGACGCTCCGGCTGCGGGGCCTCTATTATAAGGAAGAAACAGGGACTTATCTGGTCGGGGAGGCGACGGGCCCCGCAGAGGACGGGGAGCGTTTGGGCATGGATTTGGCCAGGAGGCTTGTGAAGGAATCGGAGGCTTCTGCCGGGGAGAAAGGGCCGGAAGCAGGCGGGATATCCGGTGGATCCGGGAAGGATGCCGCTTCCTGCGGCAAAGTTTGGCTGGTGGGCGCCGGTCCCTCTGACGCCGGGCTGTTTACCATAAAAGGGGCAAAGGTCCTTTCCGAAGCCCAGGTGGTGGTCTATGACCGGCTGGTGGGGCCGGGGATTTTGCAGATGATGCCGGAGAAGGCAGAAAAGATCGACGTGGGAAAGCGTTCCGGGGATCATCCGGTGCCCCAGGAGGAGATCAACCGGATTCTTCTTGAAAAGGCGGAGGAAGGCAAGCGGGTGGTGCGGTTAAAGGGCGGCGATCCCTTTGTTTTCGGCCGGGGCGGCGAGGAGCTGGAGCTTCTGGCAAAGAACGGCATTCCCTTTGAGGTGGTGCCTGGGGTGACTGCGGCGCCGGCGGTATGTGCTTATGCGGGAATTCCCGTCACTCACCGGGATTATTGTTCCTCGGTCCATTTGATTACCGCCCACAAGAAGCGGGGAAGCAGGGAGGCTCCGGACTTTGAGACGCTGGCCAGGCTGGACGGCACGCTGGTTTTTTATATGGGACTTGGCGAGCTGGGAGAGCTCTGCCGGGGGCTTATGTCGGCGGGGATGCCGGGGGAGATGCCTGCGGCAGTTATTTCCAGGGGGACTACGGCGGCCCAGAGGCAGGTGATCTCTACGCTGGCAGAGCTTGAGAAAGAGACGAAACAGGAACAGATCGTTTCTCCGGCCCTGATCGTGGTGGGAAGGGTCTGCAGCCTTTCGGAGACCTTCGGCTGGGCAAAGCTGCGGCCTCTTGGAGGAAAGCGGGTGATCGTCACCAGGCCGAAAAACCGGAGCCGCAGGCTTGCGGAGCGGCTGGCGGCCCTGGGGGCGGAGGTGATCCTGCTTCCTGCCATTGAGACGGAGCCTGTCACGGATAATCCGGAGCTTTTGCGGGCCTTTGCCAGACTTTCGGAATATGGCTGGATCGCCTTCACCAGCGCAGAAGGCGTGGACTGCTTTTTTGACAGGCTGAATGAGGAAGGGACGGATATCCGTGCCCTTTTGGGGATCCGGTTTGCCGTTATCGGCCCGGCCACCGGGAAGGCTCTCAGAAAGCGGGGGATATTTGCCGAGCTAGAGGCAGAGCCCTTTACCGGGGAGGCCCTGGGAAGGCGGCTGGCAGAGGAAATGAGAGACGGGGAGCGCCTGCTTCTTCCGAGGGCGGATATCGGGACGGAGGAGGTGACAGGGCCCCTGGCAGAGGCCGGGATCTCCTTTGACGACATTGCCGTTTACCGGACAAGGGCCGCAGGAGGTGACCGGGTCCTTCCGGAGCTTTTGCCGGACGATATCGTGACCTTCACCAGCGCTTCCACGGTCCGGGGGTTCGTATCGCTTTACCCGGGGTTTGATTACCGGACGGTGCGGGGGCTCTGCATCGGGGCGCAGACGGAGAAGGAAGCGGAGAAATACGGAATCCGGACGGTGGTGTCTAAGGAGGCTTCGATTGACAGTATGGTAGAAAAGCTGCTGGAGCTTTCCGGGGAGAAATAATGTGCAGGTTTTTGCAGTCCGTTCCGGCAGGAAACGCAGAAAAAAGCCGTTTTTTTTCATGCCGGAGCAGGAAACAGTGACAACAGGAGGAGAAAGAAATGGATATGGTAAAACGGCCCAGAAGGCTTCGGGGGACGAAGGCGCTTCGGAACATGGTGCGGGAGACCAGGATGAATAAGGCGTCTCTCATCTATCCCATGTTCGTGGTGGAGGGGACGGGGATCAAACGGGAGATCCCTTCCATGCCGGGACAGTATCATTACAGTTTAGATATGCTTCCGGCGGCCCTGGAGGAGGTGGCGGAGTCCGGCGTTTCTTCCGTGATGCTCTTTGGCATTCCGGACAGCAAGGACGAGCTTGGGAGCAGCGCCTGGGCGGAGGACGGCATTATCCAGCGGGCTCTGGAGGCGGGAAAGAAAGCGGTGCCGGAGCTTTATTACATTACGGACGTGTGCATGTGCGAGTATACGTCCCACGGCCACTGCGGCGCCCTCTGCGGCCATGACGTGGACAATGACAGGACCCTGCCCCTTCTGGCAAAAACAGCCCTTTCCCATGTGCAGGCGGGGGCGGACATGGTGGCGCCTTCCGACATGATGGACGGGAGGGTGGCGGCCATCCGGCAGATCCTTGACGAAAACGGCCATGTGGAGACCCCGGTAATGTCCTATGCAGTCAAATATGCGTCGGCCTTTTACGGGCCTTTCCGGGAGGCGGC
>CATJIW010000288.1 GCA_949740745.1 uncultured Lachnospiraceae bacterium
ATTCTTGTAAAGAATCCCCATTGATGGTATAATGTTCAGAAAAGCGCCGGCATATGCACAGGTGAGGTGCCGGCGTGCGGTCCGGTGCGCCGGCTGTTATAATCCTGTTTAAGGAGAAACATATGAAGAACGATGTGAAATTAAAGGGTTGGCTGCAGAGATTTTTGGGTTGGCCGCTTTATATGGGGGCTCTGGTGCTGGCCATGACGGCGGCCGCTTATGTGTTTGAGCTGAAGGCCGGGTTTGTCTGCACGGCTCTGGCGGCCGTCTATTTTGTGATTGCATTCTGGTTTTATTTTGCGAAACGGCCGCTGGTGATGCGGGAGCTTCTGCTTTTTGCGGTCAATCATGCGCAGATCCAGAAGCAGCTTCTGTCGGATCTGGACGTGCCCTATGCTCTTTTGGATGAACAGGGGAGGGTGCTGTGGATCAACAAGGCATTCGGCCTGATCATCCGGAAGGACAAAAGCCTGCGAAGGAGGATTTCCGATCTGTTTCCGGAACTGCCGTCCCACCCCTTTTCGGATTCGGAGGAGGATGCGGTGTGGGATATTGCCTATGAGAACCGGTTTTACCGGCTGCATCTGAAGAACATATATATGACTGCCGACGAAGACGAGGAAGACTGTGAAGAAGGCGCTTTTCGGGTGGGGCTGATTGCGGCTTATCTCTTTGACGAGACGGAGAAGATCCAGTTCCAGCAGGAGATCGAAAACCAGAAGCTGGTGGCGGGAATGATTTATCTGGATAATTATGAGGAGGCGCTGGAGAGCATTGAGGAAGTACGCCGCTCCCTGCTGATCGCCCTGATTGACCGGAAGATCAACAAGTATTTCGCCAGTATCGGCGGAGTGGTCCGCAAGACGGAGAAGGACAAATATTTTATCGCCATCAAAAAGCAGTATATGGAGAATTTGACGGCTTCCCGTTTTTCTCTTCTGGAGGATGTGAAGACGGTCAACATCGGGAACGACATGGCGGTAACCCTTTCCATCGGCCTCGGTATGGGAGGCGGAAGTTATATTCAGAATTATGAGTATGCCAGGACGGCCATCGACATGGCGCTGGGGCGGGGAGGCGACCAGGCCGTGGTGAAGGACGGGGAGACCATCAATTATTACGGCGGAAAGTCCCAGTCCCAGGAGAAGAATACCCGGGTGAAGGCACGGGTGAAGGCGCATGCCCTCAGAGAGCTTCTGGAGACCAGGGAGAAGATTTTCATTATGGGCCATAAGATCGGCGATGCGGATTCTTTGGGAGCCGGCGTCGGCATCTACCGGGCCTGTGCTACTTTAAATAAGAAGGCACACATTGTTTTGAACGACATTACCACCTCGGTCCGCCCGGTTTTGGAGCGGTTTAAGAACAATCCGGATTATCCGGAGGATATGTTCATCCGGGGAGAGCGGGCCATCGAGCTGGCCGATGACAACGCCCTTCTGGTAGTGGTGGACGTGAACCGGCCAAGCCTTACGGAGTGCTCGCCCCTCCTGGGGATGATCCCCACGGTGGTGGTGCTGGACCATCACCGGCAGACCAGTGACAGCATTTCCGGCGCAGTGCTTTCTTATGTGGAGCCCTATGCGTCCTCCGCCTGTGAGATGGTGGCGGAAATCCTGCAGTATATAGGGGACAATATCCGGATCCGCCAGGCCGAGGCCGACGCCATGTATTCGGGCATTGTCATTGATACCAATAATTTTATGAACAAGACGGGCGTGCGCACTTTTGAGGCGGCGGCGTTCCTTCGGAGAAACGGAGCCGACGTGACCCGCGTGAGGAAGATTTTCCGGGACAGCATGTCGGATTATAAGGCCAAGGCGGAGGCAGTGCGTCGTGCGGAGATCTTTGAGGATGCCTTCGCCGTCAGCGTGTGTCCGGCGGAGGGGGTGGAAAGCCCGACGATCATCGGCGCCCAGGCGGCCAATGAGCTTTTGAATATCGTGGGAATCAAGGCTTCTGTAGTCCTCACGGAATATCAGAACAAGATTTATATAAGCGCCCGTTCTATTGACGAGGTGAACGTGCAGATTATCATGGAGAAGCTGGGCGGCGGCGGGCATATGAGCGTTGCCGGGGCGCAGCTTAAGGACTGCACTGTCGAAGAGGCGAAGGCGCGGGTAAAAGAGACCATTAAGAATATGCTGGATGAAGGAGAGATTTAACATGGAAGTTGTATTATTGGAAGACGTTAAGTCCCTGGGAAAAAAGGGAGAGATTGTTAAGGTTAACGACGGATACGCAAGGAATTTCATTTTGCCGAAGAAGCTTGGGGTGGAGGCCAATGCAAAGAACCTGAATGACCTGAAGCTTCAGCAGGCCCATGCGGACAAGGTGGCGGCGGAGCAGCTTGCGGCGGCGAAGGAGTTCGCAGCGAAGCTTGGGGAGTGTACCGTGAAGCTGGCGGTGAAGTCCGGCGAGGGCGGAAAGGTCTTCGGCTCTGTCTCCACCAAGGAGATCGCAGCGGCCGCAAAGGCTCAGTACGGCATGGAGCTGGATAAGAAGAAGCTGCAGATTCAGGAGCCTATCAAAACTCTTGGGACCCACGAGGTGCTGGTAAGGCTCCACAGAGAGGTTACGGCGAAGCTGAAGGTTCATGTGGCGGAGGCGTAAGGGGAACAAAGGAAAGACGGGAGCCGTGAGGGGCCCGGTAAGGAGGGATCCATGGACGAGGCGCTGATCAGGCGGATACAGCCCCACAGCATCGAGGCGGAGCAGTCGGTGGTGGGCGCCATGCTGATGAACCGGGACGCCATCGTGACGGCGGTGGAGATCATTCATGCCGATGACTTTTATGACAGGCGCTTCGGTACGGTCTTTGAGGCCATGGCAGAGCTGTTTGCGGAGGGGAAGCCGGTAGATCTGGTGACGCTTCAGGAGCGTCTGCGGGAAAAAAAGGCGCCGCCGGAGATCGGAAGCGTGGAATTTCTCCGGGATCTGATCGCGGGCGTCCCGATTTCCCTGAATGCCAGGGAGTATGCCTCTATCGTTTACGAAAAAGCGATGCTTCGGAGGCTGATCAGGGCCAACGAGGAGATCGCCGACGCATGCTATGCGGCTTCGGAGCCTTTGGATGCGATCCTGGAGGAGACGGAAAGGAAAATTTTTGAGCTTCTTAAAAACCGCAGCGGCGGCGATTTCACGCCCATCCGGCAGATTGCCCTGGATACGCTGGAGCGGATCGAGAAGGCGTCAAGGAATCAGAGCGCCATTACGGGGATTCCTACCGGGTTCACGGATCTGGATTATAAGCTGTCCGGCCTGCAGCCCTCGGATCTGGTACTGGTGGCGGCCCGTCCTTCCATGGGAAAGACGGCGTTTGTGTTAAATATTGCCCAGCATGTGGCTCTCAGGAAAAATTATACGACGGCGATCTTCAGTCTGGAAATGTCAAAGGAACAGCTTGTGAACCGTCTGTTTTCCATGGAATCCAGGGTGGATTCCCAGGCGCTCAGGACCGGGAACCTGTCGGATTCCGACTGGGAAAAGCTGGTGGAGAGCGTGGGGGTCATCGGAAATTCCGGGCTGATCATTGATGATACGCCGGGGATTTCCGTTTCGGAGCTTCGTTCCAAATGCCGGAAGTTCAAGCTGGAATTCGGGCTGGACCTGATTATCATTGACTATCTGCAGCTTATGTCCGGCAGCAGGCGCAGCTCGGACAACAGGCAGCAGGAGATTTCGGAGATTTCCCGTTCTTTGAAGGGGCTTGCCAGGGAGGTAGGGGCTCCGGTTATCGCCCTTTCCCAGCTTTCCCGTGCAGTGGAGAGCCGCAACGACAAGCGGCCCATGCTTTCGGATCTCCGGGAATCGGGTGCCATCGAGCAGGATGCCGACGTGGTCATGTTCATTTACCGGGATGATTATTATAATAAGGATACGGAAAATCCCAACATTGCGGAGATTATTATCGCCAAGCAGAGGAACGGCCCCACAGGGACGGTGAATCTGGTGTGGCTGCCGGATTATACCAAGTTTGTCAATATGGAGAGGCCTTAGATATCGTAGGATCTGAGAAAACAGGGAAGCTTGGGTTTGAGGAGGACGGGAATGGGGAAGGAGATCTGGAAGGCGGGGAATTTTGTCTATCCCGTGCCGGCGGTTCTGGTGAGCTGTCAGGACAGGGAGGGAAAGAAGAATCTGTTTACGGCGGCCTGGACCGGGACCGTCTGCACTAATCCGCCTATGGCTTATATTTCCGTCAGGCCGGAACGATATTCCTACCGCATGATTCGGGAGACGGGGGCTTTTGTCATCAACCTGACCACGGAGGCCATGGCCCGGGCCGTGGATTTCTGCGGCGTGAAAAGCGGCAGGGATCTGGATAAATGGAAGGAGACGGGGCTTACGGCGGGAACGGCTTCGGTGGTGGAGGCCCCGGTTGTTCTGGAAAGCCCGGTGAACGTGGAGTGTGCGGTGACGGAGGTTTTAGAGCTTGGCTCCCACCATATGTTTCTGGCGCTGGTAAAGGCGATTCAGGTGGAAGACGGGCTTATGGACGAGAAGGGGCGGTTCTGCTTCGAACAGGCGAAGCCTCTGGCTTATTCCCACGGTGCGTATTGCGGGCTGACAGAGGCAATTGGAAGCTTTGGCTACAGTATTCGGAAAAATTCGACAAAAGCAAAGAAAAAACAGAAAAAATCCCTTCGGAAACGGGGCTAAACCCATTGCAAACCGGCATAGTTTTGATATAATGGGCTTATCGCCGGGCGGAGTCCGTCCGGAAAGCAATCGGAAAGGAGCTTTCCTAAAGTTGACTCATTATTTAATTTCCGAGGCTTCGCGGGAACTGAACGTGGAGGCCCATGTGTTACGGTATTGGGAGGAAGAATTAAAATTGGAAATACCCAGGAACGAATTGGGACATCGTTACTATACAGAGAAGCAGCTTGCGCTGTTTCAGAGGATAAAGGAATTAAAGGAACTAGGATACCAGCTAAAGGCCATCAAGACCAGTCTGAAGGAAGAGTACGGATCGGAAGAGAAGGCGGATGAGGCTGGATTTTTGTTGCGGGGCATTCAGAAAGCTGCGCCGGAGACCTGCGCCGCAGAAGGAGAGCCTGCAGGAGGGGCGGAGAAGCGGTTTCAGGTCCTGGAGGGACAAACCGGGGAGAAGTCCGCAGACAGGCAGGGAGAATCTGTCTTACATAGCCGGGGGACAGAGAGGCTGGACAGGCTGTCGGAACGCCTTACGGCCAGTGCGTCCGGTCCCATGACGGAAGCCGTGCTGGAAAAAATGACCGGGAAGCTGGCAGAGGGCATCGGACAGGTGGGAGAGGAGCCGGAGCCGCAGGAGGAAGCCTTCGGGCAGACGGAGGAGGCAGAGCACATGCCGGAGACGGCCGGACCGGAAGAAGACGGACAGGCGGAGGCCGTTCGGAAAGAGGCCGGGAAGGAGAAGGGCCGGCAGGAGCAGGCGGAGACAGACGGGCGGGAGACGGCGCTGGAGCTGGTAGGAAGCGACAGCCTGACGGCTTCGCCGGAGAAAATGCAGCAGTTCCAGACGATCATGACCGACGTGCTGGCAGAAGCGCTCAGGAGAAACCAGGACATTCTCAGTAAAGAGGTCGGAGGGAGCGTTTCCGAAAAGCTGGTCAAAGAAATGAATTACCTGATGAGAGACCGGGAGGAGCGGGAAGAAGAGCGGTATCGGAAGCTGGACGAGACCATACGGGCCTGCCAGCGGGTGCAGCGGCAGAGAAGCGAGGCGGCGGCCACCAGGGTACCGGTCCGCAGCGTGAAGAAGAGCCGGTTCCCCTGGAGCAGAAGGAAGGATTCCTGAGGCCTAAGGGTTTACCAGGTTTCCGGAGACCACGTTTCCGGTTTCATAGCCCTTGGCGTTGGACAGGGTGGTTTGGGCGATGGCGTCCAGCGCTTCCTGGGTGAAAAAGCCCTGATGAGAGGTAATAACTACGTTGGGGAAGGAGAGGAGCCTTGCAGTAACGGAATGCTCCAGGATTTCGTCGGAACGGTCTTCGAATACGTTTTTTGTTTCCTCCTCGTAAACGTCCAGCCCCACGCCGAAAAACTTCCGGGCGCGGATTCCGAGTATCAGATCCTCTGTCTTGATCAGGCCGCCCCGGGACGTGTTGATCAGTATGACGCCGTCCTTCATTTTTTCAATGGTATCCTTGTTGATCAGGTGGTAGGTGGAGTCCGTGAGGGGACAGTGGAGGGAGATCAGGTCGCTGGAGCTTAAAAGCTCGTTCAGCTCCACATAGTCCGCAAAGCCCAGGTCGGGGTGCCGGTGCAGGTCGTAAGCCAGCACCTTCATGCCAAAGCCGTGAAACAGCTTTGCCGTGGCGGCGCCGATCTTTCCCGTGCCGATGATTCCGGCCGTTTTCCGATGCAGGTTGAAGCCCATGAGCCCTACGAGGCTGAAATTGTTTTCACGGACCTTGATATAAGATTTGTGCAGATGGCGGTTGACCGTCAGGGCCAGAGCCACGGCGTGTTCGGCCACGGCTTCGGGAGAATAGCCGGGAACCCGCAGGATGGTCATGCCGTAAGACTTCGCCGTTTCCAGGTCGATGTTGTTGAAGCCGGCGCAGCGCATAAGGAGCAGGCGGATGCCGCACTGTTCCAGGACCGTAAGAGTCTCTTTTCCCAGATTGGAATTGACGAAGGCGCAGACGGCGTCATAGCCCTTTGCCAGCGGGGCGGTCCTGGGGGAAATGTCTGTTTTCAGAAAATCAATGGCAATGCCGGGAAAATGGGGAAGCTGGCATTCAAACGTGTCCTTGTCATAAGGCTTTGTGTCATAAAAAAGAATTTTCATAAGTCGTCCTCCTGGTATCCGGGGGCGAAGGTTTCCGCACCTCGTTTTACGGTAGTATGGCAGGAAAATGGCTTCGATATACATAACCGGGAAGAGAGGAGACAGATCAAAAGCAGAAGAAAAGTCAGAAGAAAAAAAGAACGGCCGGCAGATCAGCCGGCCGTTCTTATGTAGGTGCCTTCAAGATTATTCGGCGGAAATAGCGCCGGTAGGACATGCGGCCGCACAGGAACCACAGTCTACGCACTCGTCAGCGTTGATCTCATACTTTCCGTCGCCTTCTACGATGGCGCCGATTGGACAAGCCCCTGCGCAAGCACCACAAGCTACACACTCATCATTAATTTTGAATGCCATAGGTATGTACCTCCTTTATAAGATGTTTGACATAAAATTTTGCCTGTGTCTATCATAATACAAAAATGTGAAATATACAAGAAAAAAATCATTATGTGCAAATGTTGCATGTGAATCTTAAGAAAATTTTCAACAATTTTTCATGAAATTGGTGTATAGTGTTGGTTGGCATATTAAGAATATGGAGTAGATGGGAGAATTATGAAAATGAGAAAATATATTATTGCAGGCATATTGTGTCTGTCCCTGGCTCTTGGAGCATGTTCTTCAAAGGAGAGCGTGAAAGAGGATAAAGCAGAGCAGAATACAGAGAAGGCGGAGCAGGCTAAAGAACCGGATAAGGACGAAAGGGAGCAGAAGGAAGATCAGGCGAAACTGGATGTGATAAAACCTTCCGCTTACAATAATGCAGATGGACTGGCGCTGGAGAAAGGCGCCTACATCTCGGTTATCGGCAAATCGGAAGGAAAGGCATTCTGGAACGAGGTAAAGAAAGGAGCAGAACAGGCGGCGGATGATATTAATAAAACACTGGGATATAAAGGAGGAGATAAGGTTAAAGTGACTTATAATGGTCCTCTGGAGGCGGAAAGCGTTGATGAGCAGGTGAATATCTTGGATGAAGAACTGGCAAGGTATCCGATTGCTGTTGCTATAGCGATCACTGATGCAAAGGCCTGTGAGGTACAGTTTGATCTTGCGGCGGAAAATAATATTCCGGTTGTTGCATTTGATTCGGGAAGTGATTATAAAGGACTGATGGCAATGGTATCTACAGATAATGAAGCATCCGCAAGAGAGGCGGCACAGCATATGGCAGAGTCCGTCGGAGAAGAGGGGGAGATAGTGATTTTTTCTCATGATTCCAAGTCTAAGACGGCGAACGTTAGAGAGCGTGTGTTTGCAGAGACGTTGAAAGAACAGTATCCTAATATAAAAGTTGCGGGAGTTTATCGGATGGATGAGATGAAAGGAAGCGTTTCTGACGAAGTGAATAAAGGCGTTTACCGGATGGATGGTACAAAGCCTCTCGGAACGGAACTTACAGAAGAAGAAAAGATCAAGGAAGAGGATGTTACCAGAGATAACATTGTAGATTATATATTGAGAAAGCATCCTAATGTGAAAGGTTGCTATGCCACGAATGGAGAGACTGCGGTCTTGGCGGTGGAAGGAATCAGGCGTCAGTCCATGTCTGGTATATCGGTGATAGGTTACGACGCAGATGAGGGGGAAGTGAAGGCGTTGAAAGAAGGCGACATTGCCGGACTTATCGTACAGAATCCGTACGGTATGGGATATGCATCTGTCATCGCGGCAGCCAGGGCGGCTCTTGGACTGGCAAATGAGGCGAATATAGATACGGGATATGTCTGGATGACAAAAGAAAATATAGAGAGCGAAGAAATTCAAAAGATGCTATACTGATAAATGATGTTTGACCTTCCTATTATGTAATGTTATGATGATAAAGATATAGATTTACAGGAGGAAACATTAGGAATGAACAGGGAACAGGCACATGAGATTTTGATGAAGTATATGAAGGGCGAGAATTATATCACCCATTCCTATGCGGTGGAGGCGATCATGAGAGGGCTGGCGAAGAGGCTTGCGCCGGACGATGTGGAATACTGGGGGATCGTGGGGCTTTTGCACGACCTTGACGAGGAGCAGTGCGACTGGCAGCATGATATGAGCGTGCACGGCCCGACGTCTGCAGA
>CATJIW010000289.1 GCA_949740745.1 uncultured Lachnospiraceae bacterium
AAATATGGAAAAAAGCAGGCGCTCCAGTGAATCGATATGTGAATGTTGGTGTTATAGAGCCGGGTGGTACAAAACGGTATGTCTGGGAAAAGGGAGATATTTACGACAAATTTTCGTTGGATCAGACCGGAAAATACCGGGTGTTTGTGGAAAATAAAAACGATGGAGCTGTTGACGTGGAAGGGAGTTATATCGTCAGATAAAGGGGATGGGGAGATTCCCCCTATTACTTGAGATTACTATACTATAAAGATGGTTTAATTGGATTGTATAGGTGATGATATTGGGCAGTGCTTAATATAAAATGGGATTTTCGGCCGGAATCCCAAATAATTAATCCAAAGAAGGAGGAAAAACATGAGAAAAAAAGTAAGTATCTTTAGTGGGGTATTACTGGTTGTAATGTTATTGTCAGTAACTGCCATTGCTAAAGATGGGGCGACGAGTTGCACCTTTAAGGGAAACGGTGGTGCCACAGGGATTGGGCAGTTGGCAATAAATTCAAGTAATTTTACTGCGACGAGCACTCTTAAAAATCAAACGGTAAAGGTTCTTTTGAATTACCATTATAGGGATTCTTCCGGAGAGTTAAAATTGGGAACTCCCTCGGCACAAAGAGAGAATTCAGCCGCTGTTTCTAAAGCCCTGCCGTCCGGAACGTCAGAAAGAAAGGGCAGAAGTAGTCATCAGGTGGATGGAATTATCAGTATGGGCGTTTGTAATCTATGGTAATAATTAAAAAAAAATAGAGAGGTTAAGGAGGATAAAAAAATGAAAAAATGGATCAAAATGTTATGCATGGTAAGCGTAATAGGGATGCTGATGATGTCATCTTTGGCATATGCATATGATGGCACCAAAAGCTGTTCTTTTAAGACAGATGGGGGGATCACTGGTACAGGGATTTTAACTGTAAATTCCAGTAAGATTGTGGCGTCCAGTACACTTAAGGGATATCAGGTTCGGACGGTTTTGAATTATGGTTTTACAAATTCTGTCGGACAAATTAAGGTCGGAATGCCGGAAGATAGAGGGACGGGCACGATAAGTATTGAGGTAAAAATGCCGTCTGGCTCTTCTAATCGATATGCAATCAGCAGTCATAAGGCAGTCAACCATCAAAATACAGGTTATTGCAATCTTAAAGGATAAGTAGTAAAGAGTTTATTTTTTGTATTATGTAATCGTCGGGGCGGATAAGTTTATCCGCCCTGATGTATAAGAGGGAAAGTATGGATACAAAGAAAAAGAAAATTGGACTGCTGGTAAGTCTAAGCCTTATTATATGTGTTACAATGATAATAGCATTTTGGCAGTATAAAAGAAAAACTCAGATTGTTTGGGGGATATGCAGTCTTTCAGATGATAGTTTTTCGGAAGAATGGCAAAAGGGATTTAATGCGTTACTGCATAAAAAAGGAATAGAGGTGAATGTGAAATTTGAGGTAAAGTCACTTGGTTGGGGAAGCGCTGATTGGGAAACTGATACTTATCAAAGGTATGGGGAGAAATTTGTAGAAAAAGCAGACGGAAGTGATATTGTCACAGATTGTGGGCAATTAGGATACTATTGCAGTTATTCTAATTTTATAAAAGAAGGAGTTTATGAAGAGTTGACTCCCTATTTTGAAGCAGAAGCAGGACAAAAATTGTTAAAGTCTTATCCGGATGTGTTTTGGGAAGCAGTATCGTATAATGGCGGAATATATGGCATTCCCAGTCAAAGAAACATAAGCTTCACAGATTATTATGTATTTGAAAAAAAGGTTTTGGAAACATATGAGTTAAACGTTGAAGGAAAAACAGAGTGGGAATTGATTGATCTGGCAGAAAACATATGCAGGGAGCATCCTGCGGGAGAACTGAGGCGGATAGCGTTTCGAGATATCTATGCTCCGGAAGGCTATGAGGCATTGCCAGGTGGGATGCCATTTATTGTAAACCAAAGAAATGGAGAAGTTGCTCTTGAAAACAAGTTGGATAATAGGAAGTATATTAATGAATTAAGATATCTGAACAATTGCTATCTGAAGGGAATATGGTCTTCAGAAATTGATTTGGAAAGACATCCATATTTTTTTGCGATACCGGTTAGTAGTTACAGTCCACAGGCAGCAGTGAGATTATTGTGCAGTGAGTATGGTTGGAACCCAGAAAATTATATAGCCGTAGAAATAGGGAAGCGACCGTTTCGTCTAACTGGAAATACGACGGGAATCCACTCAAATTCTCAGAAAAAGGAAATAGCATTTCAGATTCTGTCATTAGCTTTTGCAGATCAGGAAGTGGCAAATTATATTGCATATGGAATACAAGGCGAACATTATCAAATCGAAAATGGGGTTGTTCACCAAGATAAAAGTACGACGAAGTATGGAACGGTGGATCCATTGTCGATGACAAATCATTTGCTACTTTATCCGGTAGGATATGATGATCCCGATAAAGCTGAAATGTTGAATGATTATTATGAAATGTTGCCAAAATCTGTTCTGATTGGAAAGTGGATAGATTATGGAGATATGCTTGGGGAGGTGCAATCTATTTCGCAGCGATACGAGACGGAGGAAGAGTTTTTTTGGGGACTCTCGATGGATTTTGATGCTGAATATGAGAAGCTTCAAGAAGTTTTCACTCAGCTTAATGTTAATGAATTAAAAGAGAAGATCACACGACAGTTAAATGCGCAGCAGTAAAGAAAAAAGGATGAATGAGATTATGAAAAGAAAAGGGATAAAGAGATGGCTCTATAGTGGTTGGCTTTTGATCTGCCTCGTATTAATTTTTGCCGCCTGCGGTCGGGGAAATTTAAAAAATGAGAAATTAAACGAAGAGGGGGCAAAGGAAAGCAGCTTGGATGAAGAACTTGTAAAGGTCGAACCAGGAAACTGCATTACCGATCAGGGAGTTTTGTTCTATGATGATATTCTGCATTTCTATGATTTTCAGACGAAGACGTTTTATCCTCTGTGCGGGAGACCCAACTGTACACACAGGGATGAAGAGTGTACGGCGGTCTGGTTAAGGAATTCTTTCTTTGTGGCAATTTATAAGGACAGTCTGTATTATGTGCGATATGTGGAGGAACAGGGCTTTAATTGTTTTTGCAAGGCGGAGATAAGCGGGGAAGGAGAGACGGTGATTGCAGAGGTCCCAGAGTATGGAATGCTTGGAGGCAGTGGAGTCCTGTTTTATGGGGATAAGGCTTATTTGATGGGAACTCGGTTTGAATATGAAGATCCTGAAGAGGATGGGACGGAGGAAACTGTCTGGCAGATTGTGAGTCTTCTTTCCATGAATTTGCAGTCTGGGGAGATAGAGCCCATCATGGAATTGACACTTGGAGATAACGGCTCCGCAATCTGGACAATAGAACATATTTATGATGGGAAACTGTATTTTTGCTTTGACTCAAGTGAAACAAAGACGGAATATGAGCCGGGGTGGTATACCTGCGATTTGGAATCAGATGAATTAAAATGCCTGGAGATCTCAGAAGATCTGGAGGTATCCGCATGGGATGGGAATATTGCCATTTGTCAGGAACAGTCTGTGGATCCGGTATTAAACGACGAGGATCCGAAGACAGAAAAGCATTGTTTCCGATGGAATCTGGATACGGGGGAATTGGAAGAATTATATACATTTCACCTGAGCGGTCCCCATGTCTTGCTGGAGAATGGCTATGCCCATGGGGAGTGGAAGGAGGGCTATCACGAGGGAAGCTGGAGCTTTTATCCGTGGGATACCGGAGAAGACAGGGAGATCGGCACGTTTACGGATTCTCAGAGCTTTTTCCCGGTTGTCGTTTATCAGAGCGGGGATGATTATGAAATTGTTGGAGATGGAACCAGAGAGGATGAAAATGGGAGAATTATAGATTGCCACGCTGTTATATCAGTGGAAGAGTTTCTGAATGGGGGAACGGGATACCGTTTTCTGGAATAGCTTTTGACCAGGAAGAATGTGGCCAAGTCAAGTGGAGTTTGCAGAGGAAAAAGAGCATGAAGTTAGAAATTAGGACTTTGGTAAAAATTACGGAAAAAGCAGGCCCTAAAAGGCATCAATGCAACCCTGACGGACGTGCTCCTTCTGGCAGCCTTCCTGATTCTTGCCCTCTTCATGCTGGTGGGTGAGCGGGAGGAAGGGGGTGTTAGTATATAAGTGTGGACAGGAAAAGTTGAACAATCTATACTATCAAGTGAAAGAGCAAAAGAAATGTTCAACATGGCAAAGAACCAAAAATCTTACACTCCGGAATTTAAACAGCAGATTGTGGATCTGTATAATGCCGGAGGAACCTCGTATCCAAAACTGGAACGTGAATGTAGCGTAAATCGGAGTACACTCAGCAACTGGGTAAAGCAGCTTTCTCCAATCAATGTGTCCGAGGAGGAAACCGTTACCCT
>CATJIW010000290.1 GCA_949740745.1 uncultured Lachnospiraceae bacterium
GTGGAAGCCGAGATTGAAGCCAGAGAGTCAGCTCGTATCATTGAAAGTTTTCTGGACACGCTGACCGCTGAAAACCGCGTTATCTTCATGCGCCGCTATTGGTTTTCTGATAGCTGTAAGGACATAGCCAAGTTTGTAGGGCTTTCGGAGAAAAATATCTCCGTCCGGCTGACCCGTATTCGTCAAAAAATGAAAAGTTATTTAGCTGAAAGAGAGGTATTCGTATGAACTCAAAGAAGTTTTCCGAAGCCATGAGCGAACTTGACAGTAAGTATGTTGATGAAGCTGTCAACTATAAAAAGAAAGCCAGTTCGTTTACTTAGGGATCATTTCAAGCAAAGTCTGTTCGTCGCAATATCCCCAGGAGAACTTCCAGGCTAACGACGATATTGTAGGCAGCGCAATATACCAATTGGGGAAAGATATTATTGTTGAAATTGACAGGCAATATTGGTCTTATCGCGCGGTGTCTGATGTTGACTACACTATGTTTGATGTTGACTATACTACTAATGATGACGGAACTTATACTTGTAAAGGAAATACCTATAAATACATGATTGAAGTTTCCGGGATTGATGGGTCAGCGCAGGTTACCTATATTATCTTAACTAACAATAAAGAAACTGGCTTTGAAGACGTTCGTTACAGTCTGATAAAAGCAGAAATGAGTACAGGAACACCGGAATTTGTGATATTAGGATGGTATCACTAAAGCAGCATTATTATCCATCGGAACTTCGCCGTCGTCCAGGAATACCTTCAGGTATTTCTCCTGGTTAAGCGAATAGCTGAGGCCTTCCCACGTCTTGCTTTTCTGTGGCACTTTCGTAAGGTTTTCACGTACCATTTTTGTAACATTTGTAAGTTTAATTCATGGCAACAAACTCCACACACATTAAAAAAATGCAAATACAGCAGGTAATCTAATAGACTACCTGCCATATAAAATAAATTATGCTCTCTTGTACTACTCAAACTCCACCGTTCCGGGCGGCTTGCTGGTCAGGTCATAGAAGACCCGGTTCACACCCTTCACCTCGTTAACGATCCGGTTCGCCGTGACGGCAAGCACGCCCCAGGGAAGCTCTGACGCATCGGCCGTCATGAAGTCGCTGGTATTGACCGCCCGCAGGGCTACCGCGTAATCGTAAGTCCGTCCGTCGCCCATGACGCCGACGGAGCGCATGTTGGTGAGCGCCGCAAAATACTGGCCGAGTCCTCTGTCCAAACCGGCTTTTGCAATTTCTTCCCGATAAATGGCATCGGCCTCCTGAACCATACGCACCTTTTGGGCCGTGACCTCGCCGATGATGCGGATCCCCAGGCCGGGGCCGGGAAACGGCTGGCGGTATACCAGATACTCCGGAATTCCAAGCTCCAGACCGGCCTTTCGCACTTCGTCCTTAAAAAGGAGACGGAGCGGCTCGATAATCTCCTTGAAATCCACCACGTCCGGCAGACCGCCCACATTATGGTGGGACTTGATCACCGCCGACTTGCCAAGACCGCTCTCGATAACATCCGGATAAATGGTTCCCTGCACCAAATAATCCACCGCCCCGATCTTTTTCGCTTCTTCCTCAAAAATCCGAATGAACTCTTCACCGATGATTTTCCGCTTCTGCTCCGGCTCTGTCACGCCCTCCAGCTTCTTATAATAGCGCTCCTTCGCATTCACCCGGACAAAATTCAGTTCATAAGGGCCTTCCGGGCCGAACACGGCCTCTACCTCATCGCCCTCGCCCTTCCGCAGCAGCCCATGATCCACAAAGACACAGGTGAGCTGTTTTCCGATTGCTTTCGACAGGAGTACGGCCGCCACGGAAGAATCCACGCCTCCGGACAGCGCGCAGAGCGCCCTGCCGTCTCCTATCTTTTCCCGCAGGGACAGAACGGCCTCCTCCACAAAAGAACCCATTTCCCAGGTACCGCCGCAGCCGCAAATGTGAAGCACGAAATTAGACAGCATTTTCATGCCTTCCTGCGTATGCATAACCTCCGGATGGAACTGCACCGCATACAGCCCCCGCTCCGGACATTCCATGGCCGCCACCGGACATGCCGCCGTGCGGGCCGTCACCAGAAAGCCTTCCGGTGCTTTGGAAATGTAATCCGTATGGCTCATCCAACAGACCGTCTGCTCCGACACTCCCTCAAAAAAGGCTGTTCCCGTTTCCACGGCCGCCTCTGTTTTTCCATATTCGCTGACAGGAGCCGTCTCCACGGTTCCGCCCAGCATGTAAGCCATCAGCTGAGAGCCATAACAGATTCCGAGAACCGGAATCCCCAGTTCAAAAATCCTCTTCTCACAGCGGGGAGCGCCCTCGTCATATACACTGTTTGGACCGCCCGTGAAAATAATCCCTTTTGGGTTCATGGCCTTCAGCCGGTCCAGATCCATACTGCAGGGATGAACCTCACAGTATACATTGCATTCCCGGACCCTTCTGGCAATCAACTGATTATACTGACCTCCGAAATCCAGGACAACGATCATCTCATTTTTCACAAATTTCCTCCTGCCCGGACCGCTGCCCGGATTCTGTTCTGTCTGACCTGCTCTGTCTCTTCTCTGTCTCTTCTCTGTATGTTTTTTGCCTTTTCTACGTTTTCTCTGCGGCCATCGCATGACACACTTCGTCCGCAGCTTCCGTCTGTTTTATTCTGCGCGCTCTGCAGCTTCCGCCTCTTCTGCTTCCGCCATGCCGTCTTCCTCTTCCATTGCTTCCGACGGATTCCCTTCTTTCCGGTTTGCCTCCGTCGTCTCCGTCTCTTTAGTCTCTTCCGGCTTCACCTCTCCGGCCTCCGTTTCCCTGACCAGAATTTCATTTTCCGCCCCGCATTTCCCGCAGAACCGATCCTCATTGGGCATCCATGCCCCACAGCTGGAGCAGCGCTTCTGATTTTTCAGGATCTGCCTGTCTTTCATCAGGCTGTCCAGCCTGGCGGCCGACTCCCGGATGTCGACGGCATAAACCGCATACTGCTCCGGCATATCGTTCTCATGATTTTTAAAATACGCCTCACCCAAAGCCTCATATGCTTTTTTGAGCCTGGCCTCCTCCTGAGAAATCTGAAGACTCAGCTTCGCCGTCTCCGCCGCTTCCTTCGTCTTACTTCCAACCGCCTTGCCGGTACTTGTGAGCGTTTCACTCAATGTATCAAAAAATCCCATTTGCGTCCTCCTTTTTACGAGCCTCCTGCATGTTCCTTACATTATAGTTTCATCCGCAGAAATTGTCAATCAGGCCCTGCCTGCCCTTCCGCAGCAAAGTACAACATACGGAAACCCGGAAGCTTAAAGCATCCCGTCCAAATGATGGGCGTCATTGAGGCTTCGGAGGATACTGCGGTCCTCTTCTATGTCAAGGACCGTCAGGGACGTATTGTCCAGCTCCATGCAGCGATAAAACCGGGAGCTCATATCCAACAGATAGAAAACCGCCAGCTTCAAAATGCCCCCGTGGGCCACCACGACCACGGTCTTATCCGTATGACGGTATTCTTCCTTGATCTCCTCCAGGGCAGCTCCCACCCGGAGTCTGGCCCGGTTCAAGGTTCCCTCTCCCTCCATAGGATAATGGAACGGCTCGGTTCGATATTTCATAAACGAATCCCCGTACTGCTCCTTCAGCATTTCCAGCGTCAGCCCATCCCACCGGCCAAAATCCAGCTCCTTAATCCCTTCCACCACCTGGATGGGAAGCCCCTTGGGCTCCGCAATGGCCCTCGCCGTGTCATAGGCCCTCTTAAGAGGCGAGGAATAGATTACGTCCACGGGAATCTCCTCAAACCGTTTCCCCAGGGCCGCCGCCTGCTCCCTCCCTTTTTCCGAAAGGGGGATATCTGACTGCCCCTGATAGCGCCCCTGAATATTCCACTCCGTCTCTCCGTGCCTTACAAATATAAACCGCATTGTCCTTCCCCTCTCATGAAAGATACCGCTTCACGTATTTGCCCGTATAGGATGCCGGGTTTTCGGCGCCCTCCTCCGGCGTCCCCGCCGCAATGACCGTTCCGCCGCCGTCACCGCCCTCCGGGCCCATATCAATCAGATAATCGGCCGTTTTGATCACGTCTAAATTATGCTCGATCACGATCACCGTATTTCCATTTTCGCACAAACGCTGAAGAATTTCAACCAGCTTATGGACATCTGCAAAGTGAAGCCCCGTCGTCGGCTCGTCCAAAATATAAATCGTCCTGCCCGTATCCCGCCTGGAAAGCTCCGTGGCCAGTTTGATCCTCTGCGCCTCGCCGCCGGACAGCGTCGTGGACGGCAGTCCCAGCTTCAGATAAGAATGCCCCACGTCATAAAGCGTCTCGA